>CAMWLC010000025.1 GCA_947174995.1 uncultured Porphyromonadaceae bacterium | reverse complement strand
TTGACCCCGTCAAATTTGCGACGCATTTTCTCCATATCGTCATAGATGGCTTGATCCTGCATCTTTGCGTAGATTTGAGTTGTTCGGATGTCGGAATGACCGAGCATTTTCGAAATAACTTCAATGGACACGTGATTACAGAGGCTCATTGACGCGAAGGTATGCCGGGCAACGTGTGTCGTCAGATGCTTTTTGATGCCAGCGAGGTCGGCAATCTCCTTGAGATAAGCATTCATTTTCTGATTTGTAATTACCGGTAGGGCTACGCCTGTCGAAACCACAGTGGGATGCTCACTGTATTTCCGGACTATGCGCAACGGAATTTCAAGCATCGGAATTATGCTCATTTCGCCAGTCTTGGCGCGTGCCTTGCGAATCCATGTATGCCCTGAATCATCCGTCGTAATGTCAAATGTCATCAGAGCTTTCACATCGCAGAATGCCAGCCCTGTAAAACAACAGAACAAGAAAGTGTCACGCACAATCTCTAATCGTGGCAACTCGGTGAAATCGAGGCTCATGATTGTTCGTAGTTCAGTTTCACTCAGAAACTGACGCTCATTATATGTGCGCTGATATTTCTTTCCGATGAAAGGGTCATGGTCAATCCATCTGTGGGCTAACGCGTATTGCATGATGTTTTTAACGGAACGCATATAACGCACCGCAGCATTATTGGCACATGATTTTTTCATGCGTAAGAAATGCTCGAAGTCATCCAGCAGTCCCGATGTAACCTCTTTGATTGGTATGTCTGCCGTGTTGTAGTTGAGGAGAAAGAACTCTTCCAGATAGTCCGCGCAACGGGTCCATCGCTGATAGGTAGGCTTGACTATGTCTCCACGGTCAAGTTCTTCCTTGCGCTTCTTGTTGGCTTCGCGGAAAACCTCACACATCATCTTCGGTTTTTCGATGGTACCGAGAAAATGAGCTTTCATCACTGCCGGAGTGATAAGCTTTTTCTCCCGTAGCAGCATGTTGTGAATCTCGAGAAATCTTGCTCTGACAAGTTCGAGATACTTGTTAAGTTCGAGGTCTCTGCGGGTGCGACCTCTACTCATGCCGCGTGTCTGGTCCCAGTTGTCGGGCACTACTGTTCTGCCAATCTTGAACTCTATGCGCTGACCGCCCACAGAGACTCTCACGAAGAGCGGCCAATCGGCACGCTCGGCGTAGGGCTTCCTTAGGAAGAAGTGAAGTTTGAAATAATTGTTCTCTGTCATTTGTTTGATTGTTACTTAAATATACGAAAATTTCGCGTGATTTCCAAATGGCGAAGAACATCGAACGTAGTATGATAACAAGATTATTGCCCTCAGTGAACGGTATACACCGGATTTCGGGGTGAAGTTGGCATGATTTGACCGGAAAAGGCAGATTTAGAGTTAAAGTATCTTTCAAAAGTTAAAAGATGGCTATCTTTTCTTAAAAGCACAATCCCAACAAAGGTCAGAGGTTCCAAATCTCACTGCGAGCCCTATTTAAGAAGATGGGAAACGGCCTAAAGATAAGACCCTCAGTTCACTCACTGACTGCCTGACCCTCCAGTGAATGATTTTATTCACTGCGCGACCATTCACTCGTCATTCACCACAGTACTTCTGTATTGTGCAGTATTCTGCAACTTGGCGAAAAGAAAAAGCACTGAGAATCAAGTGATTTCAGTGCTTTGCGGCATCTTGCCTTTTTCTTGTTGTGACCCCGGAGGGGCTCGAACCCTCGACCCAATGATTAAGAGTCATTTGCTCTACCAACTGAGCTACGGAGTCTTTCGGTTTTTGCTTGCGAGTCGTTGTTTCCCGTTTGCGAGTGCAAAGTTACAACCTTTTTTCGGTTCCACCAAATTTTTCGGCAAAAAAATGCAAAAAAAATTTTTCATCCATGTTTTTGGGGTGAATCCCGATTTTTTTGCATATCTTTACACCCATTTAAGTAGTTCTCAAAAATTAATGAATACATAAAACTTGGATGTTTTTGAGGCGATTCGGGTGCGGAATGAGGGAGAATACGTATGTATTCGACTGAATGACAAATCCGAAGCGGCCAAAAACAGCAAGTTTTATGATTCAAGATTTTTCTTGAAATACTTTGAAATATATGTCGTTTAATTTTTGAGAACTACTTAATGATTTCCAATATAACTATCATATAACTAATATCAATCATCAATCAGACGTTATGAAAAAGACGATGATGTATCTCGCCCTCGGCGCTGTCGTGGTGTCCATGGGCAGCTGCTCGAAGAAGCTGGGCGAGTTCAAGAGCGACTTCTTCAACACGACCCCCAATCCTCTTGAGACGGTGGGTGAGAATGTGCCCGCTACTATTTCGGGCAATATCCCCGCCAAGTTCATGAACAAGAGTGCCAAGGTGACGGCCACTCCCGTGCTCGTATGGGCTACGGGTGCCGATACTTTCGGCGAAGCATCGGCACAGCCCGTTGTGTTCCAGGGTGAGAAGGTGCGTTCCAATGGCCAGGTGGTAAGCTACGACAACGGCGGTACAGTGACCATCCCCTTCAACGTGCAGTATCAGCCCGAGATGGCCGAGAGCAATCTCTATCTCGATTTCGCCGTGGACCAGAACGGCAAGCTCTATTCCCTGCCCCGCGTCAAGGTGGGCGAAGGCGTGATAGCCACTTCCACCCTGGCTTCCCCCGCTTCCGTGAAGCCCGCCGAGGCCAAGAGCAATTTCGAGCGCATCATCCAGGAAAAATACAGCGCCGAGATCCGCTTCCTCATCAATCAGGCCAACATCCGCGCCTCGCAGACTTCCGCAGCCGACTATGTCGACCTCAACAAGGAACTGATTGCCGCCAACGACGCGCCCAACCGCGAGATCGCCGGTATCATGATCCACTCCTATGCTTCGCCGGACGGCACTCTGGCCTTCAACACCGAGCTGGCCGAGGAGCGCGAGAACAATACCACCCGCTATATGGAAAACCAGCTGAAGAAGGACAAGATCACCGAGTTCGGCGAGCTTACCTCCAGCTTCACTCCCGAGGACTGGGAGGGTTTCCAGCAGCTTGTGGAGCGCAGCAACATCCAGGACAAGGACCTCATCCTGAGCGTGCTCAAGATGTATAAGGATCCCGAGCAGCGCGAGCAGGAAATCCGCAATCTCGCCGGCGTCTTCAACGAGCTTGCCGACCAGATCCTTCCCCAGCTCCGCTATTCCAAGATCGTGGCCACCATCAACGTCATCGGCAAGAGCGACCAGGAGCTCATCCAGCTCTTCGACACCGATCCGCAGAAGCTCACCGAGGATGAGATCCTCTACGTGGCCTCCCTCACCAACGACAACACCCGCAAGATGCAGATCTACCAGAAGGCTGCCGAACTCTATCCCAATGATTACCGCAATTTCAACAATCTCGGTATGACGCAGTATGTGGCCGGACAGTATGACAAGGCCCGCGAGAACTTCACGAAGGCCGCCCGCATGGCTCCCTCTTCCAAGGAGGTCGAGATGAACCAGGGTCTGCTCTCCATGCTCGACGGCAACTATGCCAAGGCTCAGGAGCAGCTCGGCGCCGCAGCCGGTCTTCCCGAGGCCGAGCAGGCGATGGGCGTCTATTACCTCGCGCAGGGTGATGTGCAGAAAGCTGCCGCTTCCCTGTCAAAGGGCGCTACCAACAATTCCGCTCTCGCCCAGATCCTTTCCAAGGATTACGCCGCCGCTCAGAATACCATCTCCTCTATCACCACTCCGGATGCCACGACCTACTATCTGGCCGCTGTCATCGGCGCGCGTACCAACAATCCCGACATGGTGATGAGCAATCTGCGCAAGGCCGCCCAGCTTGACAACACTATCCTTGAGAAGGCAGCCCGCGACATGGAGTTCGCTTCCTACAATCTCAAGAACCTTTGAGTAGTGTTCAGTTTTTAGTGAACCGTTGACAGTGTTCAGTTGAAAAAGATCGTCCCGGATGTCATCTTGACATCCGGGACGGATTGCTTTAAGACTATCTTCAATTTTAAGACTGCTTTCAGAGGTAGATGCGTTTGGAGAGGCGAGTGTCGTGCATACGGAGGTTGAAGTCTATCCAGTGCTCTTCGCCGGGGAGACAGTCTATGGGATCGTATGTGATGATGTAGCCGCAGGAGTCGGGGAGAGGCTGAGCTTCAAGACGCGAGGCGCAGTCTGATTTGAGCCTCGGCACTCCCGCCACGCGGAAGGGACGTCCGTCAAGAAGCACCTTGGCTATGACCGTGTTGCCCTCGCCGGGCGCGGTGTGCAGCGTAAGGCTCTTGTACAGTCCCCTGTAATCCTTCTGAAGTCCCTCCGCCTGAGTTCTGCGCACGTTGTCGAAGAAGTAGGCCTTGAGACTCTCCAGAGCGGTGATGGCTTCCTCTATATCGGCTGTGCTTCCGGCCTTGTGCAGCCCCTCTTTCAGCGAGTCGAACTCTTCCTGCTTCTCACGGTCGGTCTTTTCAAACTCGGCCCGCATACGCCCGAGTTCCTCGGCGGAGAGGGGATAAAGCACTGCGAAACGGTATAAAATACGGTCAGTGTCTTTCTCGCGCAACTTTTCCCAATAGGTGTCGGCGGCTTCCGCCAGGGTTATCCCCTTGATGAAGGGGATATTTGCCGAGGCGATGTTCGTGTCGTAGCGGAATGATTCGGATTCCGAAACGCCGGAGCCGGAATTTTCGTAGGAGCCTGATGCCCGGGAGGTGTGCAAGACGTTTGCCGCCACGGCCATCACTATCTGTCGGGCGAGTTCGTCAACAGCCCTCTGTCTCGCGGTGCCCATATCGGAAGCCTCGGCCTCCGCCACCATATAGCCCTGCGTGGGAGAGGAGAGCCATACCGGAGTGGATTTGGCGCTGCGTTCCATCACCTTTGTTTCCCGGGCCGAGGCGACGCCGAGAGATAGGAGTGTCAGCAGCAGGGTTGCGGTAAGTCTGAGAATCATTGTGGAGTGTGCGATGAGGGTGAGGGGGATTCGGTGTCGCTGTCGGAGGGATACATGGCTGCTATGCGCTCGCGGGCCACGCGGATAAACCGGGTGTAGACCGTATCGGCGGGACGTATGGAGCGGACAAGGGCCTCGGCGACCATATTTCCGCTCCCCCCGTTCAGCACGCTCTTGAGGGGCACCGTGACGCTGTGGCATGGGGTGCCGTCGGAGGAGTTGAGGATAGTGAGGGTCAGTTCTCCGGTAGCAGTGGTGACGTTGCGCACGAGTCCCGACGTCCGGTCCTTGCCCGTGACAGTGAGGTCGGCGCGTATCTCGAAGGGGTGTCCGGCCGTGTCGGGAGCCAGGGCTGAATTGCGGGTCAGAATCTCTTCGGTCTTGCCGCGCAGCGCGTCGGCCACCTCCTGAGTTATCTCCCCTCCCGTCTTCACCGGGAGCATCCTGAAGCGCGTCTGCGCCCCCATCGTGGAGACTCCTGCGGCCAATAGCATCATGAGGACTATCAGCCCCCACGGGAAATGTCTGAGCGGTGTCATGGATTAGCTATGGTTATTCTATGGTTATGATGAGTTTCTGCCCCATGGCCGTCACCTTGGCGCGGTAGGCGTCCCCGAGGTGGCTTTTGAGGAACTTCCTTAGCTCCGAGTTGAAATTTCCGAGCGTATAGCTGCGCCCTTTCTCCGCATCCCAAAGAGGGATATTGATGGAGGCGGCGATGAACTTGTCGTTGTTTTGCGACATATCATACACTCCGCCGCAGGCCCGGCTTCTGAGCCACTCCTCGAGTACCTCCTTGAAATCAGCCTCCGTCACCGGGGTCTCGGTGTCGAAATCCCAGTCCGCTACCGTATCTCCGAGGAGGAACTCGAGTTTCATCTCCCGTCCGTTCTCCACCGTGCGGGCGAAGGCCTGCTCGAGTTGGCTGAAGAAGGGTTTTTCGATTTTTTTGACAGCATTGTCAGTGAGAAGGATGGCGTTGGTGGTCATATACTGTCCGCTGGAGAATGAGGCGGAACAGAGTTTTGCGGCTGTCTGGCGCTCCACGGCATCCACCGTGAGTGCACATTGCCCCTTGTTTCCCTCATTTGCCACGTCCAGCTGCACGCGCACCACGATGTCGCCGGGCAATTGCTGTATCACCATTGTCGCCGCATCCGTCTGCGTGCCCTCCATCAGGAGGTCGTCCGTTTTTGAATTTGCCGCCATAGTGGTGAAATCGCGGGTTTTGTAGCCGTGGGCGGCGAATTGCGAGCTGACGGCGTTCAGGGCGTGTCTGACGGCGGGGAGGGAGTCGATGAAGGCCTTCATGCCCTCGAAGCTGTCATCCGTGCCGGCCGGCATATAGGGCACCACCACGATGGTGGGATTCAGCGAAGCCGTGGAGGAGGCACGGCCCTTGTCCTGCCATGCGGGGGAGAGAATACATCCGGCAGCTGCAAGGTCGGCCTTCAGCCGGGCGAGGTTTACCCTCACTTTCACGCGCACGCGCCGTTCCCCGCCAACTTTGGACTCATCGAGCTTCAGGGGATTGCCGGCCAGGCAGTTGAGATACTTGTTCTCCTTGTAAAACGTGTAGTTGAACGCCTTGTTGGGGGAGAGTAGCATGGGTTGCCCGCCGTTGAGACCCTCCACTCCGCGCTCCATGATGGCGAAGAGGGCCTGTTTCACGGCGAGAGTCTCAGCGGCAGCGGACTTCGGGGCCACGGCCGCCGAGATGAGAGTCACTTCGTCTCCATCGCGACCTTCGAGCGTCACGTCGCTCGTAGTCGGAATGGCGAGGGCCATCGCCACGGTGAATACCATGGCGATGACCGATGCCGTTATCCTGAAAAAACTCTGTCTCATCATATCGTTATCACCGGGTGGATTTCACCACCAGGTCCTGTCCGGCCTTGAATGCCTCGCCGATTTCCTTGCCACCCTTCTTGATCTTGATTTTGGAGAGATCTCCGCTTTCGACATCCACCACCTCGGCCTCTCCGAGCATCTTGTAAGAAGTGCTTCCGGCGATCATGCGCTTCACGCGCACCTCGAACTTGGCCCCCTTCGACATGCCGTTGTCCGAGCCGAGATTGATATATGCCGTCTTGGCATCATTGCCCTTCACCTCGTCGAGCTCAACGATTTTCCCGACAGAGGGGAAAGCCTCCTCGACAAAGATTCTCATCTCCTTGCCCATGGTCTTGGCTACATTCTGCACGGCCTCGTCGGCGCTTTTCGCGGTGCGCTGCGTTAGGGTGCTCGTGAGGTCGGTCAGGAAGTTTTTCGGAAACTTGAACGACTTGGTGTGGATGGTGGTGCCGTTAGCGGGGTCTATCACCTTGAGTGTGAACGCCACTGCGGCCTCATATCCGAGCGACTCCCCCTTGGAGCCGACCGACTCCTTTGAGGTTACGTCCGTCACGATTCCCTTCACCAGGAGGTTGGCCCCCTCTTCGGTCATCACCTTGAGGCGGTCGAGGTCCTCGCCGGCCGACACGTTGTCCTGCTCGCGGCGGCTTCTCTCGATGGCGAGCGTGCCTCTGGAGTCCACGTCGATGAGGTTGACGCGGTTAGTCTTCTGTATCCCCTCCATCACATTGTTGCGTATGGTCTCCGCCCAGATGAAGGATACGGAACCCGGACGGTCGAAGTAGTCGAAGAATACGTTTAGCTTGCCTTTGGGCTCGTCCTGGGCGAAGCCGAGCATGGTGCCCAGAATGAGGGCGAGAGTCATCAGGAATGTCTTTTTCATGATATTATCGGTGTTGGAAATTCTTTTTTATCACGGGGGAAGCGCCCTTGTGGCGTATGGCGGGGCGTATGCGCGAGGGGAGGGGACGTCCGGCGGGGTTGATGACGTCCCAGGTGCTGTCTTCAGCGGTGTTGAAAT
Source organism: uncultured Porphyromonadaceae bacterium (assembly GCA_947174995.1). Classification (GTDB taxonomy): domain Bacteria; phylum Bacteroidota; class Bacteroidia; order Bacteroidales; family Muribaculaceae; genus Lepagella. The sequence goes on along the minus strand of CAMWLC010000025.1, from coordinate 29,154 downwards.
TGATGCGGCACACGCTGCGGTTGCTGCTGTCGTCGAGCGCGTAGATGAGCATGGTGTGCCAGATGTCGGGTGTCACCTCGCAGGAGTAATTGTATTCTCCCATCGTGTTGATCTCGTAAGTGACGTCAAGGGCCTTGGGGCGTGAAGCTATCTCCCAGAGTTTCCAGCCGTCGTTGAGCATATCGTCCACATTGTTTTCCGTGTCCACATACACGTAGGCCTCGGAGACGTTGCTCGGGGTGATCTCGAATCCCACGCTCACTTTTCCGTCCCCCTTGCTTCTGGAGAGTATCTCGATTTTCGGGCCTTCGCTCTGCGGAGCCTCGTAGGTGGCGTATACGGGGGTGGAAGAGGTCATGTTGCCGTCGGCGTCGAAACCTCGGCACATCATCACGTACTCTCCTGACTCGTCCACCATCCAGACGGCATCCTCAAGGAGCTGGTCCGGAGTCCAGTTCTGCCCCCATGTGCCGAAGAGATTGTCCTCGCCGTAGGCGGCTATATAGGCCTCCATCGTGGAGCGGTATCCGAACACGGTGGTGACGTAGAGGAGCTCGCCGGAGGTGCCGGAGAAATCGAAGGCGAGACCGTCTTCCACCTGTCCCAGGCTCTCCACCTCCACCTTGTACGGGCTGACCCCAGGATCGAGAGTGGTGAAAGTGGTCTTGACCATGGTGTCGAGGGGTTCCTGCGTCACGGGATCCACCTCCCAGGCCACCAGGAAATATTTCGTGGCCGGCTGCACGCTGAAACGCGAAGTGTAGTATTCGTTTCCCGTGCCGTCATCCTCATAGTCGCGCTGGGTGTAGGTGTCGGTACCCATGCCTATGTAGGCCGCTGACTCCAGGCAGAGCTTCAGGATATAGTCGGCCGTGGCCTCGTCCAGCTCGTCGATTGAGCCTCCGTAATAGGTCATGGCATACATATTGGCCAGATACCAGGATATGATGTTGTGGACATAAGCCGTGGAGGGGGTTTCGGTCGACACGGTGTATGTGACATTGTTGCGTCCCACTTCGTCTACGGTGAGCCATATCGGTGTCTCGATGATGTCGCCCGGGAGGTCGAAAGTGATGTAGTCCACGGCAGAGGCGTCATACCGGCCTACGACACGGTTGTCTTTCACCAGATACATGGTCTCGGGAGTCACCTCATCGGCGGCCGAAGCCGTGCAGAGAGGAGCGGCGATGGCCGAAGCCGCCAGGAGAAGGAGGGAGCCGCGCAGGGGACGTAATGCGGGTATATTCATTGAGTAGGGTCTTGTTTCTTGGGGTGGAGCGTTATTTCTTTATGATCTTTACCGAAGCGCCGGATGCGGTGACGACATACATTCCGGCAGGGAGCCGGCCCAGGGGGAGATGTAGTGTCTCTCCGTTCTGTGACGGGACTGACAGAAGGAGGTTGCCGCCGAGGTCATACACATTAACTCCGCTGTCCTCAGTGCAGCTCACGTAGACATCGCCGTCCGTGAGCGTTGGCCATACCCGGAATGAATCCTTTTCAAGGGACGGGGCGGCGCTGGTCGCGGCATTGATGCAGATGCGGTCAAGCGACGAATAAGGAGTCTGACGGGACTCTCCTGCCCGGGTAACGGTAGTGATTCCTTGGGGTGTGATTAGAATACGGTCAAGACTGCTGTAAGGAGTCTCGGTCCGCTGTCCGTCGCGTTGCACTACGGCTATGCCCGATTCGGCATGGGCTGAGGCTCCGGCGAGGAGCAGCAATGAGGCGGTCAGGGAGGGGATAAGTTTGTTGCGTATCATTGTCGGTATGATGGGATATGGCAGGCGGGTGGAAATAATCCCCACCTGCTGACAAAGTTAACATATTTTCACGATAAAACCAAACATTCTAATATTCTTTGCTCCATTTTGGCGTTTTTATGTATAATCGGTTCGCGAAAAATCGATTATACGTCTTATAGATCTTATATATCTTATACGTCTTATAAATCTTATACGTCTTATAAATCTTATACGTCTTATAAATCTTATACGTCTTATAAATCTTATACGTCCTATATGGATACAGCTATTTCAAGCCGCGGTGTTCTCCCCGTGGTGACAGCAAGATATGACTCCCCCTGCGGTCCCCTTGTGCTGGGGGCGACGGAGGGCAGCCTCTGTATGTGCGATTGGGAGCGGGGGCGACACGCGACCTCCGTGGCGCGTGCGCTCTCCTCCTCAGTCCCCTTTGACAGAGCAGACAGTCTGTCTGACGTGCTTGCGGGCGCCATCCGGCAACTTGACGAATATTTCGCCGGAGAGCGCAAGGATTTCGATGTACCGCTCCTCCTGACGGGCACGCCCTTCCGTATGGCCGTGTGGCGGGCTCTTCGGGAGGTGCCTTACGGGCAGACACTCTCATACTCGGCCCTGGCCCGACGCATCGGACGCCCGGCCGCCGTGAGAGCCGTAGCATCGGCAGTGGGTGCCAATCCCATCTCAATATTTGTCCCCTGTCACCGCATCATCGGTGCCTCGGGAGCCTTGACCGGATATGCCGGAGGTCTTGACGCCAAGCGGAGGCTTCTCGCGCTTGAATCGGAATCACGGAACTTTTATTAACAGTGCATTAGACATAATTAACCTAAAAAAGTGGCATCATGGGGGTATGATTTATTAATTTTGCACTTGAGAAGTCCGTGAGGACAAGCATAAAGAATTTGTACTTGAATTTTGGTTATAGAAGAGCCGGGACTTTTGTGAAAAAGCCCCGGCTCTGTTTTTTTGCCATGACGCCCACGATTTATAGGATATATAAGACGTATAAATCTTATAAGATATATAAGACTTATAAGACGTATAATCAGAGAGTTATAGGAGAATTTTGATTCCGGGGGCAGCCTCGTATTAGCGATGATTTTCGGTTAGATAATTTTTTGCGTAAAAAATACGCGAAATATTTTGCGGATTGAAATATGTTTTATAATTTTGCGTCAAAATTACGCAAATATCCTTTGAATCATGAGTTCAGACAAGAAGAAATACTGTTATGAATATCCGCGTCCGGCCATGACGGCAGACTGCGTGATCTTCGGATTTGACGGAGAGGCGCTTAGGATTCTGCTCGTGGAGCGCGGTGTGGAGCCATACAAAGGCTACTGGGCCCTTCCGGGGGGATTCATGAAGGAGGATGAGAGCATAGAGGAGTGCGCCATGCGGGAGCTGCTTGAGGAAACGGGGATGCGGCGCGTGTATCTCGAGCAATGCCACACGTTCAGTTCTCCCGGGCGCGACCCTCGTGGACGAGTTGTTACGGTGGCTTTCATAGCCCTGGTGCGTCCCGGCGACCATCAGCTTTGTGCCGGCGACGATGCCGTCCGTGCCACATGGTTCGAGGCCTCCATGCTTCCTCCCCTTGCTTTCGACCACCGGGAAATAATCGCATACGCCCGGGAGTATCTCAAGGAGGTGCTCAGGCTCCGGCCCGTGGCTTTCCGTCTGCTTGATGAAATCTTCACTATGGATGACCTGCGGAGAGTCTACGAGGTGATCAACGACACTGTCTACGACCGCCGCAACTTCGAGCGCAAGGCATTGCAAAGTAAATTGCTGGCTCCGGACCTCGGCAGCTCATACGAGGATGCCTGTTGCGCTTCGGAGGAGAGCTGCACCACGAGTCGTCGGCGCAGGGGACGTTTCCCGAGGCTCTTCTCCTTCAGCGACCGCCCCACGCGCGGCAAGGAGGATGACGATGAGCGCGAAGGCTCCATAAAGGATCTTTTCAATTTCTGAGTCCTCCCGGAGCGGCGGAGAGATCTGATAAGATCTGACAAGAAATATAAGTCGTATAAGATATATAAGTCGTATAAGATTTATAATTTATAATCTATAACCCGTAACCTATAACCATAACCTGTAATCCCTCAATCATTATGCAGAAGACCACAGTTTTCAATCTGATAATTCTGGATGAATCCGGCTCCATGTCAAGCGCCCGCAAGGCCACAGTCAGCGGCTGCAACGAAGTGATCGACGGAGCGAAGTCCCTCGCCGCGGCACATGCCGACAAGGAGAACGCCTTCATGTCCATCTACGCGTTCCAATCCGGTTCGGCTGTCCCCTCGCGCTATCTGTGCAAGAACGAGCCGGTGAAAAACGCACGCCACATCACCGAAAAGGACTACATCCCCATGGGCCTGACTCCCCTGCTGGATGCCGTTGGAGCCACTCTGGTAGACCTCAAGGCCGTGGCCTCGACCCACTCCGATGCCTACGGAGTGGTGACCGTCATCACCGATGGCGAGGAGAATGATTCCAAAGAGTTCACCTACGCTCAGGTGGCGTCTCTTATTTCCGAACTCAAGGAGCAGGGGTGGACCTTCAACTTCATCGGTGCGAACATCGATGTGGAGCAGGCCAGCCGCAAGCTCAACATCGACAACGCCATGGCCTTTACCTCCGATGAGGTGGGCACTGCAGCGATGTTCAAGGAATACAATGATCGCAACATGGAGTTTCAGTCGGCCCGCATGGAGATGGAGGCTGCTATTCCCCACGCGTGCGAGGAGGATTTGAGGGCGGTGCGCCGCAAACTCTCCGGCAAATTCTTCAGCAAGGGCCGGAAATAAGACGGTTTCTCATGCTCGGGAGTGCGATCACTTACCCCCGCTCGTGTGCAGCGCCGCCTGGGCACGCTCCAGCCAGTAGGCACGCAGGGCCACGTATGGCACGATGATACGTCCGTCACGCATAGGCTCCACCCACTTTCCGTTCAGGCACACGGCGGCATGGAGATAACCGCGCTTCGAGCGCAGCAGAGTGATTACGAGGTTGGCCCCCATGGGGACGATCTCGTAATCTTTCCATTCGGAGGGCAGGTCCGCCCAGTCGTTTACCAGGACACTGCATCCCGGCAGGTTCATCAGCGAGAAGAGGGGCATGAGAGTCTCGGCGTGGCCGAAATACATCTTTGCCGACAGGGCGTCGGAAGTGTCCTTTAGGTTTTGCTCCTTGAGCAATTCCGAGCGTCCGGCCTGGTCCATTCCGGAGATGAGGGCCATGAGCAGCGGCGTGACGGCGCGGGCCGGCTCGTCGGAGACGGAAGTCCACGTGCGCCGCAGATACTTGTCGAGGTTCTCGGCCTCCCAGCAACTGCGGTATTCATCCTCGGACATCCACCGCGTGGTGGGCACTCCCAGTCCGGAGCATCTGAGGGACTGAAGCACGCTGTATATGTGCATCGAGAGAGTGCGCAGTATATCCTCTTTCAAGCCGGACCCGGGGGTGAAGAGGCGGCCGGCCGGAGCACTCGGCACGCGTGTGCGGAGCCACGAGGAATATATGGGTGTCCAGGGGCCGCGGTCCAGGAAATCCTCATACTGCTTGTCAGACTCGAAAAACCTCACCAGGGGATCGAATTTCTTCCCTTCCGAAGTGGAGAATGTCGCGTCCGGCTCCAGGGAATCGGTGGTGAGGATTGTCTCCGAAAGGGTATACATGGTCTGTACCACGCGCGGCACGTATGACGACACGGCCGACACATTCCCTTTCCCGATGAGGTCGGGGAACTCGCGCAGGAGCCATTTCCCGAGGAAACGTTGCTCAGCCTTCCCCTCGGGACTGAGCAGACCCCATCTGCCCTCGGAGAGGCTGTCGAGCCGATGGAGCAGTTCTCCGAAAGCCTTTCCCTCGGGTGTGAGCACGCCGCGCTCGGCAGCCACGCGGATCACGTGTTCGAGGGTCTGTGTTTTCTTGTGGGACGACATATAGCGGGCTCCGTGGCGCGCCACATAGTTCAGGAATATCGGCCTTAGCGAATCGGGAAGTTCCAGCGAGCGGTAGGCCAGGGTGTCGAGAGTGGCCATCGAGCCGTCATACTTTTCAGGCAGCGGGAGGTATTCGGGTGTTTTCTCCTTGTTCTTGCGTGCCCCCTGTGCTCCTGCGAAGCAAAGGAGAGCTATAAGTGCGAATATAAATTTTCTCATCATTTCCAATTGATATTTATAGAGGATTCATAGAGAGGGGAGAGATTCTATCAGGGTGAGGATCTCCAGAGCCTCGGACACAGAGGACACGCGGCTCACCAGGAAGGAGCGGCGACCCTTCACCTCGCGCAGCTCGCAGCGAGCCGCGTTCATCTGGAGATAGGAGAGCATACGCCCGAAAGCGGGACTCTGATAATAGGCCTTGTTGTCGTCTCCCACGAAGTGGAGATACATCTTTCCCCCCTTGAGCGTGAGGCGCTCGATGCCGAGGCGTTTGGCCGCCAGGCGCAGCGGCACCACCTTGATGAGCTCCTCTGTCACGCGCGGTATCTCTCCGAAACGGTCTTTCAGCTCCGTGCGGAAAGCCTCCGTCTGCTCGGCGCGCTCCATATTGTCGAGTTGCTGGTAGAGACCTATCCTCTCGCTCTCCTGGGGCACATATTCGGGGGGGAGGCGCAGCTCCAGGTCGCTCTCTATCACGCAGTCGGCCACGAACTCGCTCTCTCCAGCCGTCTCCACGTCGGCAAACTCCTCCGTGCGCAGTTCGAGCACTGACTCCTTGAGGATTTTCTGATATGTCTCGTATCCGAGATCAGCTATGAATCCCGACTGTTCGGCCCCGAGGAGGTTTCCGGCCCCTCGGATATCCAGGTCCTGCATGGCTATATGGATACCGCTCCCGAGGTCGGAGAAATTCTCGATAGCCTGCAGACGGCGCCGCGCCACCGGGGTGAGTGGGAGGCCCGGGGGCACGAGCAGATAGCAGAAGGCCTTGCGTCCCGCACGCCCTACGCGTCCGCGCAACTGATGCAGCTCGCTGAGGCCGAAATTCTGGGCGTTGTTCACCAGGATGGTGTTGACGTTGGGCATGTCTATGCCGTTTTCCACGATGGTCGTGGAGAGGAGCACATCATAATCATGGGCTGCGAAATCGAGGATGGCCTGCTCCAGTTTCTCGGGGGGCATCTGTCCGTGGGCCACCACGACCCTCACGCCCGGCACGAGCCGCTTGAGGCGCGCCTCCAGGTCATTGAGATTCTCGATGCGGTTGGAGATGAAAAACACCTGGCCGTTGCGGCTCAGCTCGAAATTCACGGCCTCCTTGATGACATCGTCGTCAAGGGAGCAGACGTTTGTCACGATGGGATGGCGGTTGGCGGGGGGAGTGTTGAGCGAACTCAGGTCGCGCGCCCCCATCAGCGAGAACTGGAGCGTGCGCGGGATGGGGGTGGCGCTCATGGTGAGCGTGTCCACATTCACCTTCATCTGCTTGATTTTCTCCTTTACGGCCACGCCGAATTTCTGCTCCTCGTCCACTATCAGGAGTCCGAGGTCCTTGAACTTCACATTCTTCCCGATCAGCTTGTGTGTGCCGATGAGGATGTCGATCTTTCCCTCGGCGAGGTCAGCGAGAATCTGCTTCACCTCCTTGGGCTTGCGGGCGCGTGACAGAAACTCCACCCTTACCGGGAGATCCTTCAGACGCGAGGAGAAAGTGCGGTAATGCTGCATGGCGAGCACCGTGGTGGGCACGAGCACGGCGGTCTGCTTGCTGTCGGCGGCGGCCTTGAAGGCGGCCCTCACCGCCAGCTCGGTCTTTCCGAACCCTACATCGCCGCACACGAGGCGGTCCATCGGGCGGGGCGACTCCATGTCGGCCTTGATGGCCTCCGTGGCCTTGAGCTGGTCGGGGGTATCCTCGTAGATGAAGGAGGCCTCCAGCTCATGTTGCAGATATGAATCGGGGGAGAAGGCGAACCCCTTCTCCTCGCGGCGTGCGGCATAGAGCTTGATGAGGTCTCGCGCGATGTCCTTCATGCGCGTCTTGGTGCGCTCCTTGAGGCGTGTCCAGGCCCCCGAGCCTATCTTGCTTATCTTCGGGGGCACGCCCTCCTTGCCACGGTATTTTGAGAGCTTGTGCAGGGCGTGTATGGAGACCAGGATGATGTCGTCGTTCTGATACACGAGCTTTATCATCTCCTGCGGATGGCCGTTGGTGTCGGTCTTGATGAGTCCGGCGAAACGTCCGATACCGTGGTCCACGTGCACTATGTAGTCGCCCGCCTCTATCTGGTTCAGCTCCTTGAGCGAGAGAGCCACCTTCCCTCCCCTGGCCCGGTCACTGCGGAGATTATACTTGTGGAAGCGGTCGAATATCTGATGATCCGTGAAGAAGCAGACCTTCGAGGCGCTGTCCGAGAAGCCCTCGTGGAGAGTGCGCTCCACGGGCGTGAAGCGGATGTCGTCGCCCCTGTCCTCGAAGATGCTCTTGAGCCTCTGCGTCTGATAGGCCGAATCGCTCAGCACCAGAATCCTGTATCCCTCCCCTTCGAGACGGGTGAAGGAATCGGCTATCAGATCGAAATTCTTGTGATACAGCGCCTGGGGCACGGTGTCGAAACTCATCACGGCCTGCGCTCCGAAGGCCTCGGCCCCCTCCGTGGCGCCCGCATACTGGAAAACCCGGAACTTCTCGAGACGTCTCTCGAAATCCACCGGGTCCACCACTCTCTTCATGGCCTCGGGGTCTCCCTCGTCGGCTATGGCTGCCGAAGGGGAATACTCCTCGTCGGCTATGGCCCTGACGCGCTGCACGAGCCAGGGGAGCGAGCTGCAGAACACCGGCGTGCGCTCCCCGATAAACTCCAGCATCGAGACCCCCTCCCCCCTGCCGGCTCCCGGGGGAGCGGAGGGGACGATGGAAAGTTCCTCCAGGCGCTTCTCCGAGAGTTGTGTCTCGACATTGAAAGTGCGCATGGAGTCGATCTCATCATCGAAGAAATCTATGCGGTAGGGGAGCTCGTGGCTGAAGGAGAATACATCCAGTATGGAGCCTCGCCGGGCGAACTGCCCTGGTTCATACACGTAGTCCACCTCCTTGAACTCCAGGGCGCGCAGACGCATGATGACGTCCGTCATGACGCACTTCGCCCCGGAGCGGAGGGTGATGGTGCTGTCGGCGAGTTTCTCGGGCAGGGGCACCTTCTCGGCCAGGGCCTCGGGATATGTCACCACCCAGCGCAGCGTGGCCTTCCCGTTGTTCCAGGCATCCAGGGCCTCCGTACGCAGCACTGCCGAGGCGGGATCGGGCTGGCCATACTTGATGTCGCGGCGGTAGCCGCTGGGGAAGAACACCAGATGCTCCTCGCCCGCAATCCGGCACAGGTCGTGATACATGTATCCGGCCGAATCGGCATCATCGGCCACCACGAGCATCGGCTTTCCCTTGCGTCCCATGGCGGCGGCCACCATGGCCGGTGCGCTCCCCACGAGACCCTCGAGCCGGACGCGCCGGGCCTTCCGGTCGCCCATGAGGGCCTCCAGAGCATTGCGCCGGGCCGGAGTGATGAATAGCTCAAGGGCTTCGGAGAGTGTCATTTCCTTTTGGGTTTGCCGAGCATGGAGGCGTAACGCGCGGGATCGCCGAGAATCTCCAGCGCGGCCGTTATGCCGGGGTCATTCTGCAGTTCGGTGCGGATGCGGCCCTTCTCGAAGCCGTAGCGGGTCATCAGCTCTTCGGCTATGTATTGCGAAATTTCGGGCCGCTTCAGCTCCAGGTCGCGCTGCAGGTCATGCTTGAGCAGCTCCTCGAGACGGTCCATCTCCGCAGTGGCTTCGTCATTGAGATACCCCTCCTCGCGGATGGCGTCGCGCAGGTGGCCCAGGAGCGTGGCGCAGCGGCGCTCGTAGTCGAAGCCCACGGTGTCGAGCGAGGCCGTGAAATCGCCGTATATGCCGTCGGTGACGGTGATGATCTCCTCTCCGTCCGGGTTTTCGGGGTGGGAGGCCACGAAGCGTGTGGCGAAATCGAAGATTTTGTTGTCGCGCATCAGCTTGATGAGCAGCGCCGAGGGCGAGGCCCATGTCAGAGTGGTGTCGGGCTGAAGTCCGCCCCCGTCGCGCACCTCGCGTCCGGCGCGGGTGTGATACACGGAGGTGAGGCTGTCAGGCGTGTAGGCCACCGTGCCGTCAGGATTGCGGCGCGAATAGTCCAGGGCCTGAATGAGGCGTCCCGAGGGGATGTAGTATTTGGCCATCGTCACCTTCAGCAGGCCGTCGTAAGGCATGGGGAGAGTGCCCTGCACCAGTCCCTTGCCGAAGCTGCGCGAACCTACGAGCACACCCCTGTCGAGGTCCTGTATGGCTCCGGCCGTGATTTCCGAAGCGGAGGCTGACCCGCCGTCAATGAGCACCACGAGGGGCACATCGGGCATCAGGGGCTTGCGTGAGGTGCGGTAGGTCTTTTCGAGCGAGGTGTCGCGTCCGCGTGTGCGGAGCACCTCCGTCCCTTTTGGAAGAAAATCGCCCAGAATCTCCACGGCGCTCTCCACCAGGCCCCCCCCGTTGCCTCGCAGGTCGAGGATGACGCCCTCCACCGGCGTGCCCTCGGCAAACGACTTGAGGGCCTCCCGCATCTCGGCGGGAGACTTGTCGATGAAAGAGGTGAGTCTCACGTATCCCGTGCGCCCGCCGTTGATGCGCCCGTAATATGGCACGGAGGGTTGCTGCACCTTCTCGCGTGTCACGGTGTAGGTGCGCACCGTGTCCGTTCCCTCCTCGGGATAGGGGCGTGCCACGGTGATGGCCACCTGTGTCCCTGCCTGTCCCCGCAGTAGCTTGGAGACATTCTGGTTCTTGGGCTCCAGGGTGTTGACGGTGTCCACGCTGAGTATCTTGTCGCCCGCACGCAGTCCGGCGCGGTAGGCCGGGCTCCCCTCGAGGGGTTCGGAAATGTATGTGATGCCGTCGCGCACGAGGATTATGCTGCCGATGCCCGCATACTCTCCGGTGGTCATGTTGCGGAGGTTTTCGGTCTCATCGGCGGTGTAGTATTCCGTATAGGGGTCCACGGTGCCGAGCAGGGCGGCGATGGCCGCCTTGAAGGCCTCGTCGGTACGCACGGAGTCCACGTAGTTCTCGTCCAGGGCCTTGACCATGGCGTTGAAGGTGGTCAGATTGCGGTTGACCGCCATGTCGTGGCTGTTCTTTTTCCCTGCCGTGGCACACGCTCCCCAGAGCAGGGCTGCCGCAAGCAGGCTATGGATGGTTTTCTTCATTATCGGTTGTATTGTGCCGGGTGGTCAGCGATGGGGATAGTCCACGGTATAGTGCAGGCCGCGGCTCTCCTTGCGCTCGCGTGCCTGGCGCATGATGAGGTATCCCACGTTGATGAGGTTTCGCAGCTCGCAGAGGGCGCGGCTCGGCTTGCTGGTCTTGAAGAGGCGCTCCGTCTCCTGATACAGGATGTCAAGGCGGTTCCATGCGCGGTCAAGACGCAGGTCGCTTCTTACGATACCTACGTAATAACCCATGATTTGGTTCACTTCCTTGAGCGATTGCGTGATGAGCACCATCTCCTCGGGGTGGGAGGTTCCCTCGTCGTTCCATTCCGGCACGTCATCGCGCCAGTCGTATCCGTCGATGACGGATGTGGCGTGGCGCACGGCCGCCTCGGCATAGACCACGGCCTCGATGAGGGAGTTGGAGGCCAGTCGGTTGCCCCCGTGCAACCCCGTGCAGCTGCACTCGCCCACGGCATACAGCCGCTGTATCGAGGACTGCCCGTCGAGGTCCACCGCGATACCTCCGCACAGATAGTGGGCCGCCGGGGCCACGGGTATCATGTCGCGCGTGATGTCGATGCCCAGCGAGAGGCATTTCTCGTAGATGTTGGGGAAATGTCTTTTTGTCTCCTCGGCATCCTTGTGGGTGACGTCGAGATACACGTGGTCGGTGCCGTGCAGCTTCATCTCGGAGTCGATGGCGCGGGCCACGATGTCGCGCGGAGCCAGGGAGAGGCGGGGGTCATACTTGTGCATGAACTCCTCGCCGTCCATGTTCCTGAGCACGGCGCCGTATCCCCTCATGGCCTCGGTGATGAGGAAGGAGGGGCGGTCACCGGGATGATATAGGGCCGTGGGGTGAAACTGTATGAACTCCATGTCCTTCACGGTGCCCTTGGCGCGGTAGACCATCGCTATGCCGTCTCCCGTGGCGATGAGGGGGTTGGTGGTGGTGGTGTATGTGGCTCCCACGCCGCCGGTGGCCATCATCGTGACCTTGGCCAGGAAGGTGTCCACGCGTCCGGACTCCTCGTCGAGCACGTATGCGCCGTAGCAGGTGATGTCCGGTGTGCGCCGTGTCACCACCTTGCCCAGATGGTGCTGGGTGATTATCTCCACGGCGAAATGATTCTCGAAGACGTCGATGCGGCTGTCCTCGCGCACTCGCTCCACGAGACTGCGCTGGATCTCGGCGCCGGTGTTGTCGGCGTGGTGGAGGATTCGGAACTCGGAGTGTCCACCCTCGCGGTGGAGATCGAACTCTCCGTCCTCGCGGCGGTCAAACCCCACGCCCCAGCCGATTAGCTCCCTTATCTGCGAGGGGGCCTCCCTGACCACCTTCTCGACGGCCCGGGGGTCCGAGAGCCAGTCGCCCGCTATCATGGTGTCTTCGATGTGTTTCTCGAAGGAATCGACCTTGAGGTCGGTCACACTCGCCACGCCTCCCTGGGCCAGATTGGTGTTGGCCTCTTCGAGAGTGGTCTTGCAAATCAGGGCCACGCGCCCTTTGGCGGAGAGTTTGAGGGAAAGGCTCAGGCCGGCGATGCCGGCGCCTATCACCAGATAGTCATACTTGTAAGTCATGTCAGATAGGGTTGTAGAGGGTCTCCTTGGGTGAGGGGGAGAATCACTTGGTTATTCCCTTCTCAAGGTATTCCGCAAGATTCATGCGCACGCGCTCGCCGGCGTGCTCGGCGGCCACTTTGGCCATATCGGAGTCCACCATAAGGTTGACAAGCTCTTCAAAGGATGTTTTCCCGGGGTCCCAGCCGAGTTTCTCGCGGGCCTTCGTCGGGTCGCCCAGGAGATTCACCACGTCGGTGGGGCGGTAGAAGTCGGGAGAGACCTCCACCACCACCTTCCCGGTCTTCACGTCGATGCCCTTTTCGTCGGGTCCCTCCCCCTCGAATCTCAATTCGATACCGGCGCGGCGGAAGGCCCTGACGCAGAACTCCCTCACGCTGTGCTGCTCCCCGGTGGCGATGACGTAGTCGTCAGGCTCGGGCTGCTGGAGTATGAGCCACATGCACTCCACGTAGTCACGCGCGTATCCCCAGTCGCGCAGGCTGGAGAGATTGCCCAGATAGAGCTTCTCCTGCTTCCCCTGGGCTATGCGGGCGGCCGCGAGGGTGATCTTGCGGGTCACGAAGGTCTCGCCGCGCCGCTCCGACTCGTGGTTGAAGAGTATTCCAGAGCAGGCATACATGCCGTATGCCTCGCGGTATTCCTTCACGATCCAGAAGCCATAGAGCTTGGCCACGGCGTATGGCGAATAGGGATGGAAGGGGGTATTCTCGTTCTGGGGCACCTCCTCCACCTTGCCGTAAAGCTCCGAAGTGGATGCCTGGTAGAAGCGGCACGTATCGGCTATCCCCACCTGGCGTATCCCTTCCAGCATGCGAAGCACCCCCGTGGCGTCCACCTCGGCGGTGAACTCCGGGGAGTCGAACGACACCTGCACATGGCTCTGGGCCGCGAGGTTGTACACCTCGTCGGGGCGTACCCTGCCGAGCACATTCACGATGCTCATGGAGTCCGTGAGGTCGGCGTAATGCAGATGAAATCCCGGTCGCCCCTCGAGGTGGGCTATGCGTTCGCGGTAATCGACGGAGGAGCGGCGTATCGTGCCGTGCACCTCGTAGCCTTTCTCAAGGAGCAGTTCCGCCAGGAAGCTGCCGTCCTGGCCGGTGATGCCTGTGATGAGCGCTTTTTTCTTGTCTGCCATAAGCGGAGGTATATGATTGGGTGGAAGATGAGGAGCGGATGTTTATTTTCGTCGGAGGAGGGCCTTGACGCCGGCACGGAGCAGTTCTGTAAAGAACCTGCGCAGACCGTATTTGCGGACGATAGCAGTCATGCCGGGCAGCCGAAAGGAATACAGTATGTCGCCGGGCACTCCCGCCGCCTGAGGCGCCGGGGCCGGGACGGATGTGTCATACAGATGGAGCTCATCCCCCGGCTCGTTGCCCAGGATGTTGGTCTCCACCGGCCGGCGGTTGAGACCGAAGCTCCTGACGGAGGAGTAAGGAAGCGTCAGCGACGACAGGCAGTATCTGCGTCCCGCCACGGCCCCGCGGTATCCGTTGAGGTCGAGCACGCACTCCTCGCGGCTCAGCCCGAGGGCGCCGTACAGCTCCTCGTTCTCGAAAAAGGCGTCATACCTGACCCCCTCCTCCACCGAGTCCGGAAGGCGTAGCGGCAGGGCGCAGCGGGTCTGAAGGATGGTCTGATAGCAGTTGTAGCCTGCGGTGTGGGTGCCGGCGTCGCCGCAGTTTGACGAGTAGGCCACATTGGGATACACGAAATAGCATCCCGTCTCGATGCAGTATCGCGTGTGATATTTGAGCCATGAGCGGCTCCATTTGAAGAGTGAGGCGGGCACGTCGGCATCGGGGCCGAAGTCAGTGTTGTCCTTGTACCAGGCGTGGAAGCGGCGCCAGGAATCGCGCATCCACACCTCTCCCCACGACTGGGCCGTGTGCATGAAGTGCACGTCATGGCCCCGGTGCATGGGGGCAAAGGGGCGCCCGGTCAGGTAGTTCAGGGGAAACGAATAGAGGCTGATGCCGGCTATGCGGGGATCGCCGGAATATTTCTCCACGGCATGGCGGGTGAAGTTGAAGAAAGCCGGGGAGACGATGATGTCGTCCTCGAGAATCACCAGCGTGTCGAACTCGTCAAACTCCTCCTCTCCCTGCGAGAGGATATGTGCGCGCAGACCCATGTTGCGCTTGTGGAGCTTCACCCTCTTGGGTCCGTGAGGCCATTCGTAGGCGGTGGCGAAGCGTTCCACTTCGTCGGAGTCGCTTTTGTCGACGCTTATGATGAGCGTCACCCTTTCGTCTCCGTAATCGGCCTCTTCCAGCGAGCGCAGCAGACGGCGCAGGGAATTGATGCGGTTGTAGGCCACCGCTACGAGGGCTGCCTTCATGGCTATTCCGTTTTGAAGATAAGATCGTCGGTGCGGGGATGCACGAACTCGAACTCCAGGGTGCGCGCCAACCCCTCGTCAAGCGTATATGGGGGCACGAACCCTATGGACATGGCCTTCGAGGAGTCGAAACGCGTGTTGGCGCAGAATTTCTTCACTCTGACGGATGAAATCGGGAGTTTGCGCCGGGTGACGAATGCGAGAGCATCGAAGCAGTAGCCTCCGGCCATGCCGAGCCAATAGGGGAGACGCACCGTCGGGATCGACTTGCCGAGAACTTTGCCGACATGATCCACAAGGTGGTTCATATCGCAGTCGGGCTTGTCGATGTAATTGAAGACATCATATCCCTGAGTCTTGTGGTCGATCAGATATTTCACGAAAGCCACCACATTTCCCACGTATGCCATTGACTTCTGATTCTCACCCTTGCCGACCATCATGAACCGCCCCGTGGCTATCTGGTGAAGAAGGTTGTAGACGTTTCCGCGGTTGCGCTCTCCGAAGACCACCGTAGGGCGCACTATGTTGATGTTGAGGTCAGGATGTGAAGCATACCATTTCCGCAGCACTTCCTCCGCCTCCCATTTCGACTTGCCGTAGTGGTTGATCGGATCGGCGGGGTGTGACTCGTCGGGATGGGGCTTGTTGATGCCGTAGATACCGACTGAAGAGAAGAATACGAGGCGTTTGATGCCGTTATGCTCCATGGCGCGGAGCGCTGTCTCCATACCCTTCACGTTGGTGTCGTAATATAGCGAGACGGGTGTCACATCATCGCGGTGTTGCGCCGCCAGGAGGACCACCACATCCGAACCCTTGAGCATCCTGTCCATATCTTCCTGCACGCGGACATCCCCGATGGTGGTTATCTCATTGAAAAAGTGGCTCGGTTCGAGATCGATATTGGTCAGTTCATACCGATCCGGTTCCTGCATGAGCAGATCTATCAGGCGGGTTCCTATGAAACCGCTTCCTCCTATTAGTGTGACTTTCATCTTTTGTTTTTTTCGTGAATCTTCGTGTAGATGCGCAGGTATCCGTCGGTCATCTTGCCGTCGGTGAATGTCTTCTCGTATGTTTGTCGGGCTGATTCCGACATTTTTTTCCGGCACTCCTCGTCGTTGAAAATCCTTCGCAGCCTCTCGGCCATCGCGTCCGGATTGTTTTCTACAGCGAAGCCGGTGTTTCCGTCAAGCAGTTCCGGCACACCTCCTACGGCGGATGCGACGACAGGGGTGCCGTTGGCCATAGCCTCGATAATCACTATCGGGAGCCCTTCGTAATCGGTAGGGAGAAGGAAAGCGTCGGCATACCGCGAGTAGGAGCCGGCGCTGAGGATACTTCCGATAAAAAACACGTTGTCGGGATATTCCAGGTCGGGCTCTTCATGATTGCCGATCCAAAGGAAGGCGCAGTCCGGCATCCTGCGTGCCACCTCAATAAAGAGGTCATGCCGCTTGGGGGCGGCCAGGCGCGCTATGCAGAGCACTATGCGCCGGTATCCCCTCCATGCTTTGAAAGGATCCTCCGCGAGGGGTTCGGGGCGCGTTATTCCGTTGTAGACGTAACTGACGTTTTCCTTTATCCCCTCGGCATTGAGGTTGCGGACATCGTAGCGGCTCACACCCACGATGGCCGAGCATTTTTTTTGCAGGCATTTCTCAAGCGGGAGAAATTTCCTGTATACCAGACGGATGGAGTCGAATCCGTGGACCGTGTAGATTATCTTTGAAGCCGGGAAAGCCACGCGCCCCAATATTCCGGCTTTCGAGGAATGAAGATGGATGATGTCAGGCTTGAACTGGCGGTAGACGTCACGCAGGGCGACAAGTGTCTTGAGCTCGTTGAGCGGGGAGATACGGCGCACCAGGGATGGTATCCTGCGCGTCTTGATACGCTTGTCCATTAGGTTGAAGAGCTTTCCGTCTCCCTCTCCCGCGACGACCATAATCTCATGTCCCAGCTCCACCAGGGCGTTGGAGAGCTGGGCGACGACCGCTGAGGCGCCTCCTACTCCGCTAAGGGTTATAACATGCAATATCTTCATTTCTTGTCGTCAGCGTTTCTTCTGTCGTGGGAGGCGGCCAGTATGCAGGGGAGGTATTTCTCCTTCATGAAGCGTGCCACATACCCGCTGTAACGGGTGTCCCATATATGAACGGCATTATTACAGATTTTAATATATTCATCCTCATTAAATCTGCTGAACAGCTTGACAAGGTCCTCTTTTTTCTCCCCTATGACATATCCCGTGGCCGATTCCTCCACCCTGTCGCCCACAAGCGTGTCGCGTGTGGTGATGATGGGGCGTCCCAGGGCGAGACCCTCGTAATATTTGTTGGGGGCGGCCAGTATGTGGTTGGGGTTGGAGGTGTGATACATCGCGTAGATCATGTCGGCTCCCGCCATCGTCTCGAGGGCTTCGGAATAGGGGAGGCGACCCAGGAAGGTGAAGTTGTCAAGCCTTCGGGCCGCATCGGCCATATCCCCCTCCAGGGGTCCGAATCCCCCCACGGTGACATGCACGTCCCGCACTTTCTCCGCCAGGGCGATGAGCTCCTCCAGTCCGCGCTCGGGCGAGAGGATGCCCACGTAAGCCACCTTGATGGGATCCCCCGGCTTCCTTCTCGGAAGGCGCTTGGTCTGAAGAGAGGGTATGTTAGGGAGAATCCAGAGCTTGCGCGGCTTCCACACTATCTGCTTGCGGCGCCCCTCCTCGCAGATTATTACGGTGTCGGCCCCCTTTACGGTAAACCATTCGATGCCGGTGAAAAGGGCACGCACGAGCTTGTTGCGGATGCCGCGCGAGTCCATGTACCAGTCATATATGTCGTAGATCACCCGCTTGCCGAGCAGCAGCTTGGCCATCAGGGCGGGGAGCACCGTGTCGAAGTCGGCGGCATGAATCACCTTATAATCCTTCCTGCGCCGCCACAGCTGCCTCCATATATAGAGATTGAACCCCGCGAGGCCCACGAGGTTGCGTATTCCCTCGCCGTATCGGGCCGGACGCTTGTAGTAGAGCCGGTCTTTTGAGGGAGTCTTCACTCCCAGGCGGTCCCAGCACACGGTGATGGCCGGGATTCCTTCGGAAGCGAGGAAGTCAGTGTATTTCTCAAACCGTGAGTCGGGTTGGCCGTCGGTGGATCTGAGGAGTGCTATCATTGATGCGTTTCAATGTGTCGGGGGAAAATGTGCGGTCTTATGACCTGAGACAGGCGTCGGCTATCCTTTTGCAGGCATTGCCGTCGCCGTAGGGATTGACGGCCTGCGACATCGCCTCGTATGCCCGGCGGTCGTCAAGAAGCCGGGAGACTTCCGAGACGATCAACGGGCAGTCGGTGCCCACGAGGCGCACCGTGCCGGCCTCCAGGGCCTCGGGGCGCTCCGTGGTGTCGCGCATCACGAGCACCGGCTTGCCCAGGCCGGGGGCCTCCTCCTGGATACCTCCGCTGTCGGTCAGCACTATATATGCCTTCTCCATGAGGAATACGAACGAGAGATAGCCCAACGGCTCTATGAAGAACATATTGCTCCCCTTGCGGTCCAGCTCCTCTCCGAAGGCTTCCCGTATCGGGCGACGCACATTCGGATTCAGGTGCATGGGATAGACGAAATCCACCTCCGGGTATCTCTCCGAGAGGGTGCGCAGGGCGCGGCACACCGAGCGGAACCCCTCGCCGAAATTCTCGCGCCTGTGGCCCGTGACGAGCACCAGGCGGCGCCCCTCTCCGAGACGGCGGACGTCATATCCTGCCCTGAGTATGCGGCGGTGGAGCTCCTGCTGCAGCTCCGGATTGTCCTGTATGCGCACCACCACATCGCGCAGGGCGTCGATCACCGTGTTTCCCGTCACCTCGATGCTCTCCCCCTCGACGTTCTCGGCCAGGAGATTGCGGCGTCCCAGGGGGGTTGGGGCGAAGTGGCGCGAGGCTATGCGGCCCGTGATCTGGCGGTTCATCTCCTCGGGCCAGGGGGAGGCTGGATTATGGGTGCGCAGTCCCGCCTCCACGTGTCCCACCGGGATGTGGCTGTAAAAAGCGGCGAGGGCGGCCGCCATGGAGGTCGTGGTGTCGCCGTGCACGAGCACCATGTCGGGCTTCTCCCTCTCCAGCACGTCGCGCATACCGGTGAGCACGCGTGACGTCACGTCGTAGAGGTCCTGCCCGGGACGCATTATGTCAAGGTCATAGTCAGGGGTTATGCCGAAAATGTCAAGCACCTGGTCAAGCATCTCGCGGTGCTGCCCCGTGACACACACCGTAGTGGCGAACTCTTCGGGGCGGCTGCGGAACTCCTTGACCAACGGGGCCATCTTGATGGCCTCCGGGCGGGTGCCGAACACAAGCATTATCTTCTTCATTCTCTCTTTTTCTCTGTCAATAATCGTTTCCCTTCCCTGTCGTGGCGGATGTGATGAAATCCATTATCCTCCCCGTCTGCACCTGCGGCGTCTTGCACCGGGTCACGAACCGGCGCCCGGCCTCCCCAATGGCCTCGCGCTGCCGGGGCGTCATCTCCAGCAGACGGCGCAGGGCTTCGGTCCAGGCCCGGGGCGACTCGTCGGCGGGATAGACCACGTAGGGGTCATACTCCTCGGGTATGCCCGGCAGACGGTTCATCACCACAGGTTTCCCGGCCGCAAGATACTCCAAGGTCTTCGACGGGAAGGAATAGCGGGTGTATTCCCCCCCGGCCGGACGCGGATTGGCCAGTATGGCGGCGCGTCGCTGGAGCTTACGGGTCTCCTCGGCCCCCAAGAGACCGAGAAACTTCACGCTCGGGTGCCGGGCGGCTATCGCACGCAAATTCCCGGCGGTGTCGCCCGAGCCGCATATCCGGAGCTCGGCATTGCGGAAGTTTCCGGCCAGGAAGGCCTCCACGAGACGCATCACGCCAAACACCTCGAACAGCGAACCGGTATACAGCACCACATCCGGCTCCCCCTCGCCCCGCCCCTCCATGCCCGGCGCGGCGCCGGCTTCAGCCGCATCGTCCTGAGGGGTCGGCTCCACCAGCCCCTCCATCACCATGAAGCGGTCTGCCGGGACATTGAAGAAATCATTCATCGCCCCGGTGAGGAAGACGTAGCGGTCATATTCGCGGGCCAGGCTCATGGCGCGGCTGTTGATATGCCCCATCACCCTCCCCTTGAGTCCCCCCATCCCGGCCATCGAGGCCACGCACGAGGGTATGTCAGGCACTATGAGGGTGGTGTGTATCCTTTTCGACACCCTCCCCTTCAGCCTCCTCAGGGCCTCCCCCACGGGAAGCAGCGGAGTGTTGATCACTATGTACACATCCTCCCCCTCGAACTTCTCTATCTCCTCCCGGATCGCCCGGGTCATGGCCTCCGAAGTCATCAGCATGGAGAAAGCCGGAAGATTCAGGTATCCCACCCCCCTGACCGGGACCCCCTCGAAGGAGTAGGACTCGCGGGGAATCCTCAGCCGTGAACTGCTTCGGGGCCAGCTGTATTGCAGCGGGACGGTAATGGCACGCATGACCGTATCGGGCCGGGAGGCGAACCCGCGCATGAGGGCAGTCTCGAAATTGTGGTTCGAGAATCCCGCGCGTCCCCGGGTGTCGCGTCCCAAGGAGCGCATCATTCCGGGGGGGAAATGTTGTCCGATGAAGAGCAGATTGGTCATGAGCGAGCGGTCTGTCGGAGAGTGCCCCGCATATTTCGCGGGTTACTATCCTGCAAAATTACTCATTTTTGTCAAATTGGCCAAATATCGGGGAAATTTCGCCACCTCCACAATTTTTTGGAATTTTAACGTTTACTGAATAAGGAGGGCATCAAAGCCGGTGCACACTCTCACGGGCTCCCCCTCGCATACATAGCTTAACTTAGCACCCAAGTATATACTTGAGCATAGATATGAATTTCAACCAACACATTGCCCGGGCGTTGGCCGCTCTGGCTTGTTGCGCGGCCCTTCCCCTGGCCGTGTCATGCGGATTTTCCGGTGGCTCGGACAAGGAGGACACGGTGAAGACCGTCACCACCATCGAGGCCGACATACATGGCATCAAACTCGGCGACAAGCCCTCGGCCTTCAAGGTGGACAAATCAGGCGACCTTGAACTCAAGACGCTTGTCAACACCGTATTGCCGGAGTTCGAGCAGTTTGAATACATCGACCCCGCCTCCGGGCGCTCGATGAAATACAACCTCTACACACCGGTCCACATGGAGTCATCGAAGCGCTATCCGCTCGTGATGTTCATGGGCGACGCCACGACCGTAGGGGATGAATACACCACACCCCTCACGCAGGGCTTCGGGGCCTTGATATGGGCCACCGAGCAGTGGCAGCGCCGCTATCCGGCATACGTGTTGGTGCCGCAGTTCTCCGGAGTGGTGGTCAACGACAAATATGAGCGCACCGACGAGGCTGACCTGGCCATCCGCCTCCTTGACTATGTGATCAACCAGAACCATGTGGACCGCGACCGCATCTACGTCACCGGCCAGTCAATGGGGGGAATGTTGGCTATGTATTACACGGTCAACTATCCCAATGTCTTTGCCGGCTCGTTGTTTGTGGACTGCCACTGGAACCCGAAATCATACGATCAGCTGGCTCACCACGTCTTCACCTTCATCTGCGCCGGCGACCAGGGGAAATCGGCGGATGCCTTGAAGGGATTGGAACTGGCGGCCCGTCAGGACGACGTGCGTTACGAATACGCCCGGTGGAGCGCCCGTCTGCCGCAGGCCGAGCAGGACGCCCTGGCCAAGCAGCTCGTCTCGAAAGGAGCGAAGATCAACATCATCAACTTCACCCCCGGCTCCGTTGTGCCAGAGGGGAAGACCGGCAGCGAACACATGTATTCCTTTGACTGCGCCTACCGTCTGACCCCCGTGCGCGAATGGCTCTTCCGCCAGACCCGCAACAAACGCTAAAGCAGAGGAGGCTTCGGGCCTCCTCAAAATGCACTAAAGGAAAAAGTAATAGAGGAGGTTCCCGACCTCCTCTATTACTTTTTCCTTTAGTGCATTACTTACTTTTTGGTAGTGCATTACTTACTTTTTGGGGGTGATGGTGAAAGTGATGGACCCGGGAGTTGGAGCAGCCCCCTTCTTCGGGGCCCAGCGGGCCCCCTTGGCGGCCGCCTTGCACTTGGCTATGATGCCCGCGTCCGGCCTGCCGCTCACGGCCGAGGCACCGCGCACTTCGGTCACGTTTCCTTCGGCATCCACCGTCAGTTCTACTCTCACCACCACCTTGTGGGTCAGCGTTACATCCGGTTTCGGACACCCCATGAATTTACGCCCTGCCAGTTTGCCCGTCACGCCCACACCGGCCGTGCCCGTCCCGGCTCCGTCAAACTTACCCTCGGCCATGCCGTTGCGCGGCGAAAACTTTCCTGCCACGGCATCCTTCGCCTTTTTCTCCTCCTGATCCCGTTTGGAGGGAGTGGTGGCCTTCACCGGGCTCTCCTGCTTCTGCACCACGGGCTTCTCCACCGGAGGCGCGGGCTTGGGATTCTCGTCGCGCACTATCTTCTCAGGGGCCGGCTCCGGAGCCGGTTCGGGCTTGCCCTGCGCCTGCGGGGCCGCATTGTCGTTGAGATCCTCCTCATGGTCGCCCGCCTCCGGTATCAGTTCCGGCTCGATGAAGAGCTCCTCCGGAGGGGTGATCTCGGGGATGGAGGCGGCTGCGAGAGCCTCCCGATCGAAATTGAGCTTACCGAAGATGAGCAGCAGCAGAAGCGCGATCACCACCCCCATCGTCAGAGCCGCCGCAATGGCTGAATCCTTCTTTTCGTGGCTTGTCATCGGGCTTCGGCTTCAGGTAGGGAGAGGGTGGGGGCGGGGAAGTCTCCGGCAGCTGCGGGCACCTCGGCGGCGCGGGTGGCCAGCACCATCCGCAGATTGTTGCGAGCCGCCAGGTCGAGCACCTCCACCACGCTTCCGTAGTCTACGCGACGGTCGGCATAAAGGGCCACGGCGCGTGTCGAGTCCTGGGCGCTGATGAGGCGCAGCTGCTCCATCAGTTCCTCGCGGCTCAGGCCGCGAGGCTCCGTATTGACCCCCGTGGAGTCATTGCGGTCTATCACCAGGAAATAATTCGCAGCCGAATCCACATACACCTCCGTCACCGGCTTGAGCGCCGTCTGCTCCGAACTCTGCGGCAGATTCACGTCGATCGCCGCCGGGAAGATGATGGTGGACGTCACCATGAAGAATATCAGCAGCAGGAAAATCACATCGGTCATCGACGACATCGAGAACGTGTCGAGCCGCTTGAAATTTGGTTTCAGGGCCATGACGTCAAGCAGGTTCGTTGAGGAGGTCCATGAACTCCATGGACTTCGCCTCAAGATTGTTCATCACCTTGTTGATGCGCGACACCAGGAAATTGTAGGCGAAGAGGGCGATGATACCCACCACCAGACCGGCCACGGTAGTAACCAGAGCCTGATATATGCCCGAGGAGAGCACCGTGATGTTGGCCGACGTCCCGGCCTTCGCCAGGGCGAAGAAGGCCTCGATCATACCCGTCACCGTGCCGAGGAATCCGAGCATAGGGGCTCCCGCCGCCGTAGTGGAGAGCCAGGTGAGGCCCTTGCCGAGATTCGACACCTCGAGATTGCCGGTGTTTTCGATGGCCACGAGCACATCCTGCATCGGGCGTCCGATGCGGGTCACACCCTTGTGGATGAGGCGGGCGTAGGGGGTGTCGGTGCGCCGGCAGAGGTTTTCGGCACTCTCGATGTCACCCTCGTGGATATAGTCACGTATGCGCTTCATGAAAGTGGGATCCTCGCGTGAGGCGCGGCGCAGCGCCAGACAGCGCTCGATGAAAATGTATATGCTCACCAGCAGCAGCACCGCGAGCGGAATCATTATAAAGCCGCCATCCTTGACCAGCGACCAGAGAGAAAGGGAATTCATATCTTCTTTGTCAGAGTAATCAGAGTAATCAGAGTAATCGGAGTAATCAGAGTAATCAGAGTAATCGGAGTAATCAGAGTAATCGGAGTTATCGGAGCTGTCTGAATAATCAATCTTATATCATGCTTCCAGGGCTGCCCGGTATTGGCGGATCGTCTCCTCGATGCCGAGATAGAGGGCGTCGGAGATGATGGCGTGGCCTATGCTCACCTCGTCAAGATGGGAAAGCTTGCTGCGGAAATATGCGAGATTGTCGCGGTTCAGGTCATGGCCGGCGTTGAGGCCCAGTCCGGCGCGGAAGGCTGCCTCGGAGGCGGTCACGAAGGGAGCCACGGCCCTCTCGGGATCTACGGGGTAGAGGTCGGCATACGGCTTGGTATATAGCTCCACGCGGTCAGCCCCGACGGCTGCCGCGGCCTCCACCTGCGCCGGGTCGGCATCCACGAATATCGAGGTGCGTATCCCGGCCTCGCGGAAGCGGCCCACGATCTTGCGCAACCGATCGGCATTGGCCACTACGTCCCATCCCGCCGACGAGGTCAGCGCATCCGGAGCATCGGGCACCAGCGTCACCTGCGCGGGGCGCGTGCGGAGTACAAGCTCGATGAACTCCTCCGTGGGATTACCCTCGATATTGAACTCCGTGGAGATGGCCCCCTTGAGATCCGCCACATCGCGGCGCGTGATATGGCGCTCGTCCGGCCGTGGATGTACCGTGATGCCCTGCGCCCCGAAGCGCTCGCAGTCGAGGGCGAACTTCACCACATCCGGCACATTCTCGCCCCGCGCATTGCGCAGGGTGGCCACCTTGTTTATATTGACACTGAGTCTGGTCATGATTCTTTTTTTATCAAGTTTGTCAAATTGGCCCGAAATTTGTAATTTTGAACCTTAAAAGCGGAAACCACCGCGTCGCCACATACGTTTCTTATACAAGCGGCGGCACGCCCTCCGCAATACGGATGCAAAAATAGATAAAATTTTTCAATAGCACAAAGAAAAAATGACAGCACGCGACGCCATATCCCCCATAGTCATACGTCCCGAATCCCCGCGCACCCGCAGCGTGGACTCGGACATGCCCCTCGTGGATGTGCTCCCCCGCCTTCTCGACGCTCCGGGACGCCTTCTCGAAGTCAGGGAGTCCGGTCTTGCTGTCGGCACTATTGACGAAGCCTCCATGCTGACGGCCCTGGGCCTGATGCTCGCCCCGCGCGATGACTCAAGCCTCATCACTGTGGCATGCCGTCCCGAAGATTACAGCGCCTCGCTCATCGCCCACGCCGTCGAGGATGCAGGCGTGCATCTCGTGGACCTCTGGACCGTCCCCTCCGAAGAGGGATGGCTCAAGGTGACGCTGCGTGTCAGATGCCTTGACCCCTCCGCCGTGGTGCGGAGCCTGGAGCGTTATGACTTCACCGTCACCGACGTTCACGGCGGCGCATACTCCAACCCCGACATAGCCCGCGAACGCATCGAGGCCCTCCAGGTCTACCTCAATGTCTGAATATCTTCCCTCACTAAACTCTCCACTGTTCACTTTTCACTGTCAACTCTAAACCCTCCCATGCCCCTGACTCTTCCCCCCGTAAGCCGGATAGCCCTCTTCGGCAGCCTGTGTCAGAACGACCGCCGTGACGGGCTGGAGCATCTCCTGATGGCCCTCCGCAAGGGGGGCATCGCCGTGTATGCCGAGTCAGGATTCAAAGCATATCTCGAATCAATGGGGATAGAGTCCGTGACCGGAATACCGCAATGGACCGGACCCGACACCCCCGTGGACGCCGCCCTTAGCATCGGCGGCGACGGCACATTCCTGCGCTCCGCCCGCCGCCTGGGCGGCACCGGAATCCCCATCTGCGGCATCAATACCGGCCATCTCGGCTTCCTCGCCCATTTCACTCTCGAAGACACCGACCTCCTTGTAGCTCTCCTGACCGCCGGAGGTGCCCCGGTGGAAGACAGGATGGTGCTCCGCGTCGAATCCCCCTCCATCCCCCCGGCTCTCTGGCCATACGCCCTCAACGAGGTCGCCATACTCAAGGAGGAGACATCCTCCATGATAAAGGTGTCGATGGAGATTGACGGATGCTTCCTCGCCGACTATCTCGCCGACGGAGTGGTCATCTCCACCCCCACCGGGAGCACGGCCTACAACCTTGCTGCCGGCGGTCCGCTGATCGAGCCTACCCTGCGGTGCATGGCCATCTCGCCCGTGGCGCCCCACACCCTCACCCTGCGTCCCCTCGTGGTCTCGGGCGAAGCCTTCATCAAGGCACTCACCACCTCCCGCGCCAGCCATTACCGTGTCAGCCTCGACGGATGTAGCTTCCGCATGGAGCGCGACACCGAAATCTCGATATGCCGCGCCCCCTTCGGTATCCCGGTAATACTGCGTCCCGGCGAGGATTTCGCCTACACCCTGCGCCACAAACTCCTCTGGGCAAGAAGATAGGAGGTTTTGATAAACGACTTATTGGACAAAAATATGCGTATAATAATCCCTGACGAAAACGCCCTTCCCGAGGCGGCGGCACGCTTGGCCGAAGCCATCGGCCCGCATCGCCTCGTGGCCTTCGACGGCCCCATGGGGGCCGGAAAGACCACTCTAATCTCCGCACTCTGCCGCCACCTCGGCATGGCCGACGAAGCCTCCTCACCCACATTCAGCATAGTCAACGAATACAGAGCCGCCGACGGATCCGAGAAGATATATCACTTCGACTTCTACCGTCTCGAAGGTCCCGCTGACGCCATGGAGATAGGTGTCGACGACTACTTCACCTCCGGCTCCCTCTGCCTCATGGAATGGGCCGAAAACATTGGCCCGGCACTCCCCGAGGAAACGCTCACCGTGACAATCACCCCTCAGCGCGACGGCTCGCGAGTGGTCAGTGTTTAGTGCTAAGTTTTGAGTTTTGAGTGTTCCCATAATTCCCATAATTCTCATAACTCCCAAAACTCCCATCCCTCTCATAATTCCTAAAATTCCCATCCCTCCCAAATCTCCCAAATCCCCCATAATATGAAATCCATCACCTTGAGCAGCGCCCCGAGCACCAACGCCTACGTCGCCGCACACGCCGACACCCTTCCCTGTCCCTGCGTGGTCAGAGCCGTAGACCAGACCGCCGGACGCGGCCAGCGAGGCAACCACTGGGAGTCCGAGCCGGGAAAGAACCTCACCGTATCATACTATCTGCGCCCGGAGGGTGTGCATCCCCGGGAGCAGTTTGCCATAAGCGAAGCCATAGCCCTCGCCGTAGCCGACACGCTGCGCCGCTACGGAGTGGAAGCACGCGTGAAGTGGCCAAATGACATCTACGTCGGCGACCTCAAGATATGCGGCATCCTAATAGAGCACTCCCTCTACGGCACCGAAATTCGCCACAGCATAGCCGGCATAGGACTCGACGTCAATCAGACCGTTTTTCTCAGCGATGCCCCCAACCCTGTCTCGATGGCGAACCTAACCGGGCGGGAATATGACCTTGTCGAGGTGATGGAAATCCTTTCGCAGAACGTAGAGCGGCGCATGAAGTGCGTCCGGACCCCCGAAGGACGAATTCTCCTGCACGACGAATTCAAGCGCAACCTCTGGCGCGGAGAGGGAGGCCCCTGGCCCTTCCGCGACACCGCCACCGGCCGCACCTTCGCGGCCCGCATCGCCGATATCACCCCCGCCGGCCTCCTCACCCTCCGAGTAGAGGAGGCTTCCGAAGTAGAGGAGGCTTCCGGCCTCCTCCGGCCCGCCGAAACAAAAACCTACGCCTTCAAGGAAGTATCCTTCATCCTATGACGTATAATACGTATAAGATTTATAAGACTTATACGACTTATACGACTTATAAGACTTATAAGACTTATACGACTTATACGATATATCCATCTTATCAGACATCCGCCTCAATCCCCGCCGCTAAATTTTTTGTAAAAAATTTGGTAATGTAAAAATATCGTCTTAACTTTGCGGCAGAAATGGTTTTGGGATGATAAGGGACTGGACTGAACTGTAACTACGCCGTATTTATGCCTTTTCCCCTGTCATCTTTACTAAACTTGGATAATTCACTTTTTTAACTAACAATTTATGACACTCAAATTCGGATCACTCCTCCTGCTGGCCGGCGTTGCCGCCACAGCGAGCGCACAGGAGCCGACTGCGATCGGGAGCATCTATTCCGAGGTAGGTGTCAGCCCCATTCAGAACGGTGTCGCCGTCTATGAAGCCGGCAACTGGTTTCCCAACGGCACCTCTGAAGATGGACTGAGCACGCTTTGGAATGCTGTCTTCGCCGATCTCGCCGAGGGACCCATGTCTCTCGTAGAGGGCGTGACTGTGGATGCCGACGGCATCGCAGTCAGCTGGAACGCAGCCGCCAAGCTCCTGACAGTGAACTGCGAGGCCGGTAAGCTGGGCCGCACCCAGGTGCTCATCGCCGACTACAGCGGCATGAACCGCGACGTCGTCACCCTCAAGGACACCCCCGCCTCCATCTCACTCTCCGATTATGTTCCCGGCACGTATGTAGTAGCCGTAGCCGTGGACGGAAACCTTGTTAAAACTATTAAACTCATCCTGAAATGAACAAAATTTTCCTCTCATGTCTTGCTGCCGCAGCAGCGCTGCCCGCATTCGCAGGCATTGAAAACCTCAACTACCAGGCTGTACTCCGCCAGAACGACCAAGTCCTCTCCAACAAGCAGGTAGAGCTCAAGTTCTACTTCGAGCAGAACGGCCAGACCATCTATACCGAGGACGCCACCGTCACCACAGACGAGCAGGGCCTCGTAAAATGGCTCATCGGCACCAACGAGTCTCTCAACGGCATCAACTGGAACAGTTCCGACATCAACCTCAAGGTTTCTGTCAACACCGGCGACGGCTTCACCCTCATCACTGACGGCGCCATCGCATCCGTTCCCACCGCTCTCTACGCTCTGCGCACCGCCGCTACTGACGAGCTCGAGGCCAAGATCGACGAGAACTATGATGACCTGAAGGGCTCCATGGAGCGTGTCGAGGGCGACATCCGCAACCTCCAGGGCGGCCTTGACGAGGTTGGCAACGAGATTGCAAACATTCTTCAGGGTGGCTATGACGAGAAGTTCCTCGAAATCGGCGCTGACATCGACCGTCTCACCGGCACTCAGGACGACCTCGTGGCTTTCGTAGAGATGGCCAACGATGAGTTCACCCGCCTGAAGGCTCAGGAGGAGGAGAACGCCGACTTCTTCCAGCGTGCATCCGACGAGCTTTCCCGTCTCGGCGAAGAGGCTGCCAAGATTGACGAGAACTACGACGAGCTTAAGGGCTACA
>CAMWLC010000024.1 GCA_947174995.1 uncultured Porphyromonadaceae bacterium | reverse complement strand
GATGGGGCCTTAATTAGGAAAAAATGCACTGCAAGATAAAAAAATATGTGTGAAAATTTGTAAACGGCGGAATTAGGGATTAACTTTACATTTTCAAATCCGAAAGCGAGTATGGCAGAGACTGACAGCAGGACCAAAACGGCCGAAAAAGATTATTCCGAAGAGATAGAGAGAAGAGCGCAGGAAATTTTCGATTTCATGGCGCCGCGTATCGGTGAGAACGATTTGAAACGGCTGCGCGAGGCTTTTGAATTTGCCCGCGAAGCCCATCAGCCGCAGAAGCGCAAGTCGGGTGAACCCTATATCTTCCATCCCATCGCCGTGGCCCGTATCGTGGCCGAAGAACTGATGCTCGACGTTGACACTGTCATCGCCGCGTTTCTTCATGATGTGGTGGAGGACACACCCCGCACGCTCTCGGAAGTGCAGTCGAAGTTCGGGCCGGAAGTAGCCTTCATCGTCCGCGCGGTCACGAAGCCCAAGAAGAACAAATACGAGATGTCGAAGCAGCTTGATAATTTCAAGCACATGCTCAACTCCCTTCAGCATGACATTCGCCCGCTCCTGCTCAAGATAGCTGACCGTCTGCACAATATGCGCACCCTCTCCTCCATGCGTGCCGACAAGCAGATGAAGATTGCCGGAGAGACCGATTATTTCTATGCTCCCCTCGCTACCCGTTTGGGCCTCTACAATGTTAAGACCGAGCTTGAGAATCTCTCGTTCCGTTTCCGCTGCCCTCACGAATATGAGGAGCTTGTGCAGATGATAGAGCATGACAAGCAGGCCAATGCCTCCCGTCTCAAGGTTTTCACAGATGAAATATATTCCATCCTCACGAGCCACGGCATCAAGGTGAGGGTGTATGTGGACTACCGTGAGCCATACAGTCTCTGGCGCAAGATGCAGAAATATGGCGATGATTTCCATCACCTGAAATATCGTCATTTCATCGAAATAGTGTTCCGCGGCGAGGAGGGTTACAACGAGAAGGAGACAGCCCTGCGCATCTATCAGTTTCTCACCGACCGCTTCAAAGAGAAGCCGGGCGGAATTTCCAACTATATTGACTCCCCGAAGGAGAATGGTTATCAGAGTTTCCATCTCAAGCTCCTGGCTGATTTCGGAAAATGGCAGGAGGTGCACATCAGCTCGGAGGAGATGCTACGCAATTCCCAACTGGGACTGACCGCCGACCGCAACCGCTCCAATATTCGCCACTGGCTCGACCGCTTCAAGGCGAGTCTGAAGGAGATAGCGCGTGACAATCACGCCGGAGGTTCGTTTATCGAGAATGTGGTCATGGCCTTCTACAACGACGACATAATGGTGTTCACCCCCCAGGGTAAGCCGGTCAATATGCCCCAGAGAGCCACGGCTATCGACTTCGCCTTTGAAATCCACACCAATCTCGGAATCCATGCCAAATATGCCCGGATCAACGGGCGCCTCGCCTCCATCAAGACGAAGCTCAACCGTGGGGACATCGTTGAGATATATACCGATTCAAACGCCCATCCCCACGCCGACTGGCTGCATCACTGCGTCACATACAAGGCACGCAAGCACATCCAGGCGTGGCTTTCGCGTCAGCCCCAGCCGGAATACCGCAGGTGTCCGGTGTGCCATCCCATCCCCGGAGAGGAGGTTGTGGGATTCCGTGAGCAAAACGGCGACATCACGGTCCACAAGCGCAGCTGCGTGGAGGTGATACGCCTTGCCTCGCAATGGGGCGATGAAATACGCTCGGTGGATTTCAAGGAGGATGACACGCTCTATCCCGTGGAGGTGGAGATAAAGTGCGTAGACCGTCCGCACATGCTCATTGACATCGTGGACTCGATCTCCAATCAGCTCAATCTATCCATCGGTACCATCGTCACCGAGACCCATGACGCGATAGTCACTATCAGACTCTCGTTTGCCGTACACTCCTTCGAGGAGCTCCAGGCGATACTTAGCCATATCAGGGCCATCCCTGACGTGGATGAGGTGAAGCTGGTGATGTGACCCGAAGGTCTCATCTGACGACATGGAGTTGGCCCTTTAACGTTTTTTGTCAACTCATAAGCATATTTAGCGGCCCTTGGAGCGTTAAACTATTGTCCGTACTGAAAAGCCGGGCGCCAAATACCCTGAATATATAAAACTCAACCCAAAAAACAGAAAAAGACTCACGATCTTACTATGAAGCATCTGATTTTCCTGACGGTGGCCAGCGCCATCTGTGTCTTCCCGGCCTCCGCCCGTGACAGAATCACCCATAATCCCGAGGCCACAAACACCGAATCCATCCTCCATGCCTGGAGCTGGAACTTCCCCACCATAGCCCGCAACATGAAGCAGATAGCCGATGCCGGGTTCACTATGGTGCAGGTGTCTCCCGTGCAGGAATGTTGGAATCCCGCCGGAGGGAGCAAGAAGCTCTTCGACGAGAAGAACGGCGAAGGCAACTGGTATTACTACTACCAGCCCACCGACTGGAAGATAGGCAACCAGATAGTCGGCTCGCGCGACGAGATGAAAATCATGATGGACTCCGCCGCCAAATATGACATCAAGGTGATCGTCGATGTCCTCCCCAATCACACGGCGTTTGACATCGATGCCGTCTCCGATGACTTCTACAAGGCGGTCGGAGGGCGTGACAAGATGTATCACACCAACGGCCTGTCCCCCATCTCCGACTACAACGACCGTATGCAGTGCACCCTCATGGGTACGGGAGGTCTCCCCGATGTCAACACCGAGAATCCCGATTTCCAGAAATACTACATGGAGTTTGTCAACGACCTGCTCTCGTTAGGTGTGAAGGGTTTCCGTTATGACACAGCCAAGCACATAGGAGTTCACAGCGATCCCGTGGACACGGCTGCCGGAGTGAAGGAAAACGACTTCTGGGATGTGGCCACGGGGCGTAAGGCCGTGAAGGGTGTCAAGCTCGCCGTGCCCTACGATGATCTCTTCGTGTATGGCGAGGTGCTCCAGGATCGCAATGTGCCCGAGCTGGAATATGCTGATTATTTCGGGCAGACCGCTTCGAGTTACGGCCACGTGCTCCGCGAGGCTCTTGAGAAACATTCCGCCAAGGGGATCGACCTTCTCAACTGGTATCACGACGCCGCTCCAGAATTTCTCACCACATGGGTGGAGAGTCATGACACCTACTGCAACGCCCATGAGTCTGCCCATCTGACCGATGACCAGATTCGCACCGGATGGGTGTTCCTCACCGCTCGCCAGAACGGCACTCCCCTCTTCTTCAGTCGTCCCATGAACTCCACGCGAGACAACTATTGGGGCGACAATGTCATGGGTGCCCGCGGCAATGACGAGTTCTTCCATCCCGAAGTGGTGGCCGTAAACAAGTTCCGCACCTCCATGCAGGGTCAGAAAGAGAATGTGCAGGTGAGCGACAACGGCGAAGTGCTCGTGGTCAACCGCGGCAAGAAGGGCGCGGCCGTCATCAATCTCAGCAAGTCTGCCAATTCTGTCAATCTCCCCACCGGACTTCCCACCGGCACGTACTATGACACCGTATATCACAAGGAATTCAAGGTGAAGGGTGGCCGTCTGCATGGCATCGTGGCTCCCGAACGCACGTATATCCTTTACAAGAAGTGAATCATAAGAAGCGAATCCGGTTTGGCACGGCATTTGCAAAGTAAAAATCAAAACCATTAAAAATCTATAATCAAATCATGACAATCAAACCGTTAGGCGACCGCGTGCTCATCGAGCCCACCGCCGCAGAAGAAGTCACAATGGCCGGAATCATAATCCCCGACTCCGCCAAGGAGAAGCCCCTCAAGGGGAAGGTGCTCGCCACAGGCAACGGCACCAAGGATGAGGAGATGGTGCTCAAGGCCGGCGACCAGGTGCTCTACGGCAAGTATGCCGGAACCGAAATAGAGTTCGAAGGCGTGAAATATCTCATGATGCGTCAGTCTGACGTACTCGCGGTTATCGAAGCTTAAGGCAATTTAAAGAGGAAAAACACAGAAATGGCTAAAGATATCAAATTCAATATCAAGGCTCGCGAAGAGCTCAAGAATGGCGTCGACGCCCTCGCCGACGCAGTGAAGGTGACACTCGGCCCGAAAGGCCGCAACGTGATTATCGAGCGTAAGTTCGGCGCTCCCCACATCACCAAGGATGGTGTCACCGTAGCAAAGGAAATCGAACTTTCCGATCCCTTCCAGAACATGGGAGCACAGCTCGTCAAGGAGGTTGCCTCCAAGACCGGCGATCAGGCCGGCGACGGCACCACCACCGCCACTGTTCTCGCACAGGCCATCGTCAACGTGGGTCTGAAGAATGTGGCAGCCGGCGCTAACCCCATGGACCTCAAGCGCGGCATCGACAAGGCTGTCTCCAAAGTGGTCGAGGGTATCAAGGCCCAGGCCCAGGAGGTGGATGACGACATGGACAAGATTGAAAATGTGGCCCGTGTCTCCGCCAACAACGACGAGGAAATCGGCCGTCTTATCGCCGAGGCCATGAAGAAGGTGAAGAAAGAGGGTGTCATCACCGTCGAGGAGGCCAAGGGCACCGAGACGACCGTCGACATCGTGGAGGGTATGCAGTTCGACCGCGGATACATCTCCCCCTACTTCGTGACTGACACCGCCAAGATGGAGTGCAACATGGACAGCCCCTATATCCTTCTCTACGACAAAAAGATCTCTAATCTCCAGGATATGCTTCCCATCCTTGAGGCCGTGGCCCAGAGCGGTCGTCCGCTGCTCATCATCGCCGAGGATGTGGACAACGAGGCTCTCGCCACGCTCGTGGTCAACCGTCTGCGCGGTTCCCTCAAGATCTGTGCTGTCAAGGCTCCCGGATTCGGCGACCGCCGCAAGGAGATGCTCGAGGATATCGCCATCCTGACCGGTGGCACTGTCATCAGCGAGGTGAAGGGTATGCAGCTCCGCGCCGCTACCGTCAACGACCTCGGCACCGCAGAGAAGGTCTCCATCAACAAGGATGCCACTACCATCGTCAACGGAGCCGGTTCCAAGGAGGCTATCGCTGACCGTGTGGCTCAGATCAAGGCCCAGATTGAGACCACCACTTCCAACTACGACAAGGAGAAGCTCCACGAGCGTCTCGCCAAGCTCGCCGGCGGCGTGGCCGTGCTCTACATAGGCGCCCCCTCCGAGGTTGAGATGAAGGAGAAGAAAGACCGCGTGGACGACGCTCTGAGCGCAACCCGCGCAGCTATCGCCGAAGGTATCGTGCCCGGAGGCGGAACCGCCTACATCCGCTGTCTCCCCGCCCTTGATGAACTGAAGGGTGACAATGACGATGAGAACACCGGTATCGCAATCATCCGCCGTGCCATTGAGGAGCCTCTGCGTCAGATCGTGGAGAACGCCGGCGTCGAGGGTGCCGTCATCGTGCAGAAAGTCAAGGAGGGCACCGGTGACTTCGGTTACAACGCCCGCACCGACACATTCGAGAATTTCTTCGCCACCGGCGTGATAGATCCCGCCAAGGTGACCCGCGTGGCTCTTGAGAATGCCGCAAGCATTGCCGGAATGTTCCTCACCACGGAGTGTGTCATCGCCGACAAGAAGGAGGAGAATCCCGCTCCCATGCCTGCCGCTCCCGGAATGGGCGGAATGGGCGGCATGATGTGATGATTCCCCCAGAAACAGCATAATATTAACAAGGGAGGCCCGAATCAGCGATTCGGGCCTCCCTTGTGTTTTGTTTTGGCTGTGATGTAGCTTTTCGCGGGACGATTCAAGCGTTTTCACGCACGATTGTCGAGCCGTTGGCCTGGTGAGTGGCGAGTACGAGAATCTCGGCAATCTGCACGTGGGCTGGTGCCTGCACGGTATATACCACCGTGTCGGCAATATCTTCTCCTGTCAGAGGTGTGATGCCTTTATACACATTGTCGGCGCGTTCGCTATCACCGTGGAAGCGTATCACGCTGAAGTTGGTCTCCACCAGTCCCGGTTTGACAAGCGTGACACGGACCGCGGAGTGGGCCACATCAATGCGCAGACCGTCAGTGATGGCCTTCACGGCAGCTTTTGTAGCGCAATACACATTTCCGTTGGCGTATGCCGCGTCACCGGCCACACTTCCGATATTGACGACATGTCCGCGGTTTCGCTCCACCATCCCGGGTACCACCGTGCGCGTCACGGTGAGCAGACCCTTGATGTTGGTGTCAATCATGGTGTCCCAGTCGTCATAATCTCCCTCATACTCCTTATCGAGGCCGAGCGCAAGACCGGCATTGTTGACAAGCACGTCGATTTCCTTCCATTCCTCGGGGAGGGTATTGAGAAGATGCTCGCAGCGCGCGCGGTCCCTGACGTCGAAAACGAGAGCGAGAGCATCCTCTCCCCACTCGCGTGCGAGAAGAGTGAGTTTCTCCTCGTTTCTTCCCGTGATGATCACTCTGTAGCCGGCTGCATGGAGCTTGCGGGCGCAGGCCTCCCCTATTCCGCTTGTGGCTCCCGTGACAAGTGCTATGGGTTTCATGGTAATATTCATATAAGAACTAATTATTTTTGAGAATCGCTTGCAAAAGTACTCATAAAATCAATAATCCCACCCATATCCCGGCAAAATTCGTGGGGTAGAGGGCCGGATATTTCTATATATCGTGAAAAATTAGTAATTTTGAAGCATGGTAGCCATCAACAATCTGAGCGTGGAGTTTTCCGCACGTCCTCTCTTTACAGACATCAGTCTTGTCATCAACGGCAATGACCGCGTGGCACTCGTGGGCAAGAACGGAGCGGGCAAGTCCACTTTGCTGAAAATAATAGCGGGCCTTCAGGAGCCGACTTCGGGCAGTGTGTCCAAAGCCGGTGACGTCACCATAGGTTATCTTCCGCAGCAGATGCAGCTCGCGGACAGCACCACTCTTCTGGAGGAGACAAGGAAAGCCTTCAGCGACATCAATACCCTCAGGGAGCGGCTTGACAGAGTGATGACGCAGGTGTCCGAGCGCACCGATTATGAATCCCCGGAATATGCCTCGCTGCTGGAGCTGATGGAGACGCTTAACGAGCGTCTCTCCGTGGCCAGCGCCGACAATATGGAGGCGGAGATGGAGCGCACGCTCACCGGCTTGGGATTCGTGCGCGAGGACTTCAACCGTCCGACATCGGAATTTTCCGGGGGCTGGCGCATGCGTATCGAGCTTGCCAAGATACTTCTCAGAAGGCCGGACCTGCTTCTGCTCGACGAGCCGACCAATCATCTTGACATCGAGTCCATACAATGGCTTGAGCGTTTCCTTCAGACCAAAGCCAAGGGTGTGCTACTCGTGAGCCATGACCGCGCGTTTCTCGACAATGTCACCAACCGTACGGTTGAGATCTCATGTGGCAAGGCTTACGACTACAAGGTGAGCTACACCCCCTTCGTGCAGTTGCGCAAGGAGCGCGTGGAGCAGCAGCGGCGTGCCTACGAAAACCAGCAGAAACTGATTGCCGACACGAAGGACTTCATCGAGCGTTTCAGATACAAGCCCACAAAGGCCGTGCAGGTGCAGAGCCGTATCAAGATGCTTGAGAAAATAGTGCCCATAGAGGTGGATGAGGTCGACAATTCACGTCTGCGTCTGAAATTCCCCCCTGCCTCACGCTCGGGTGATTTCCCGCTCATCGCGGATAATGTAGGCAAAGCCTACGGAGACCATCAGGTGTTCGACCATGCGGAGTTTACAATCCGCAGAGGTGAGAAGGTGGCATTCGTCGGCAAGAACGGCGAGGGAAAGTCCACTCTCGTCAAGTGCATAATGGGTGAGATTCCCTATACGGGCACACTCAAGGTGGGCCACAATGTGCAGATCGGGTATTTCGCGCAAAACCAGGCGCAGATGCTTGATGGGGAGCTGACCGTGTTTGACACCATCGACCGCGTGGCTACGGGAGACATACGCACCAAAATCCGCGACATACTTGGTGCTTTCATGTTTGGCGGTGAGGATATAGACAAGAAGGTCAAAGTGCTCTCCGGAGGCGAGAAGACCCGCCTGGCTATGATAAAGCTCCTCCTTCAGCCCGTAAACTTCCTTATACTCGACGAGCCCACGAATCATCTCGACATGAAGACCAAGGACATCCTCAAGGATGCTATCCGGGACTTCGACGGCACGGTGATCGTGGTGAGCCACGACCGTGAGTTTCTTGACGGCCTCGTGGAGAAGGTGTATGAATTTGGCGGAGGGAAGGTCACGGAAAATATCGGAGGAATATATGATTTCCTGCGGTCACGAAGCCTTGAGAGTTTCCGCGAGCTCGAACTCTCCGAATCTCCACATAGGTCTGCTTCTGGTCCGGCTCAGCCCGAGGAACCATCCGTGTCCGCGGGTAAACTCTCATACGCCGAGCAGAAAGAGAGGGAAAAGACCCTGCGCAAGGCGGAGAGAGCCGTCTCCAAGGCCGAGGAAAATATAGCGGAGCTTGAAGAGAAGATAGCAGCCGTCGAAAGCCAGATCGCCGGAGGCGATGCATCGGCGGAGGTGCTCGGAGAGTATGAATCCCTCCAGAAGGGACTTGAAGCCGCCATGGAGGAGTGGGAAAAAGCCCAGACCGAGCTTGACGGCCTCAAATCAAATGACTGAACCACACGTTTGACAATAACTCATGAATCAATATATCAACCTACCTGACCCTATGGATCTGAAGAAACTCCTTCTCTCGTTCGCTCTCATCCCCACGATGGCGATGGGCGCGACGGGCCACGGCATCGACCGTGACAACCTCAATCCGGAGGTGCGTCCTGCGGATGACTTCTATCAATATGCCTGCGGAGGATGGATGGCCCGCAATCCGCTGACTCCCGAATATTCACGTTTCGGCACTTTTGACCAGTTGCGCGAGAATGCACGCGTGCAGCTGCAGGAACTCATCACGGGTCTTTCCGCCGATCCCCAGTCGAAAATAAAGGGCACCAACGCACAGAAAGTTGCCGATCTGTATGCTCTCGGCATGGACAGCGTGCGCCTCAACAAGGAGGCCGGCAAGCCCCTCCAGCGTATGCTAAAGGAAATCAACAAGCGGTCCTTACAGGATCTCGGCAGCTATATCGGATGGCTCCACAGGGGCATCGCTGCACCCTTCTTCGGATCCGGTGTCGGAGCCGACTCCAAGAATTCCGACATGAATATCCTTCATATCGGGGAGACCGGTCTCGGACTCGGTGACCGCGACTACTATCTGGAGCGCAACGAGACAAATGACAAGATCATGGCCGCATACGAAAAGTATGTGAAGCGCATGATGGAGCTCGCCGGTTATGACGCCAAGGCGCAGGAACGCGTATGGAAGACTGTCATCAAACTCGAGACCGAGTTCGCACGCCACAAGATGTCGCGTGAGCAGAAGCGCAATCCCGCCCTCCGCTACAACATCCGCACCATCGACGAGCTTCGCACCCAGTTTTCCAATATCCCCTGGGATTCCTATTTCAAGACTCTCGGACTCGAGAATGTGGACAAGGCCAACGTTTCGGGCCTTGATTTCATAGCCTTCATCAATGACTATCTCCCCACTCTCACGGAGCAGGAAATACGCGACTTCGCCTCTTACGAGTTCATATCCGATTCCTCCAATCTCCTGAGCGATGATTTCATCGAGGCCAACTTCGAGATGTTTGACCGCGTGATGTCCGGCAAGGAGGAGATGGAACCGCGTTGGAAGCGTGCGATGGCCATTCCCAACTCCATGCTCGGAGAGGCTGTCGGCGAGCTTTACGTGGGCAAGTATTTCCCTGAGGAGAACAAGGAATACATGAAGACACTCGTGGAGAATCTCCGCGTGGCTCTCGGAAAGCATATCGACAATCTTTCCTGGATGAGCGACGAAACAAAGAAGAAGGCACATGAGAAGCTGTCAACATTCACAGTAAAAATCGGTTATCCCGACAAGTGGAAGGATTATTCCGGCATCACGGTTGACCCCAAGAAGTCATATCTCGAGAATGTGCTTGCCGCATCGGAGTGGTATACCATGGACAACTATTCCAAACTCGGCAAACCGGTGGACAAGACGGAATGGCACATGACTCCCCAGACGGTCAATGCCTACTACAATCCCACCACCAACGAGATCTGCTTTCCCGCCGGTATTCTCCAGGCTCCGTATTTCGACGTGACGGCGGATGACGCCCAAAACTACGGCGCTATCGGTGTGGTCATCGGCCATGAGATGACCCACGGTTTCGATGACTCCGGACGCCAGTATGACAAGGATGGCAATCTCAACAACTGGTGGCAGGACTCCGACGGCGAGAAGTTCACCCGCCTTGCGGACGGCCTCGTGGCGCAGTTTGACGAGGTGGAGGTGGCTCCCGGCGTCCATGCCAACGGCCGCTTCACGCTGGGCGAGAACATAGCTGACCAGGGTGGACTGCGTGTGGCTCTCACGGCATATCTCGACTCTATGAAGGACAAGGATATGCAGATCATTGACGGATTTACCCCTCTCCAGCGTTTCTATCTTGCATACGCCAACCTCTGGGCCGGGAATATCCGTGACGAGGAGATTCTTTCCCGCACCAAGACCGACCCTCATTCCCTGGGCAACAACCGCGTGAACGTATCCCTGCGCAACATCGCCCCCTTCTTCGAAGCCTTCGGCATCTCGGAGGGAGACCCGATGTATCGTGCTGAGGAGGAGCGAGTGGTTATCTGGTAATCTGACAATAATGAGATTATACGGACTTATAGGATACCCTCTGGGCCATTCCAGATCCGCCGAGATATGGAACGGTCGGTTTGCCCGCGAGGGTATAGATGCGGAGTATGCTCTGTATGAACTGCCCTCCGTCAGCGACATTATGCCGCTGACGGAGGGCACTCCCCTGCTCTGCGGCTTCAACGTCACCATTCCGTACAAGAAGTCCGTCATCCCGTTTCTCAGCACCCTCTCTCCCGAGGCCCGTGAGGCCGGCGCGGTCAACACGGTGAAAATCGAACGCGGCGGCGACGGCTCTCTTTCGCTGCATGGATATAACACCGACATCACCGGATTCATGCGGGCTGTAAGACCTCTTATAGAGGACGTGCCCCATGATAAGCGCAAGGCTCTCGTGCTCGGTACGGGAGGTGCATCCGGAGCCGTATGCGTAGGGCTCCGAAACCTCGGATGGGAGGTGACGGTTGTCTCGCGCAGGAGGGGGGATGGTGTAGTAGCATACAGCGAATTGACGCCGGAAGTCGTGGATGGTTGCGGTATGGTGGTGAACGCCACTCCCGCAGGCATGGCCCCTCATATCATGGCCTCTCCCCCTTTCCCTTACGAATATCTGCACCCGGGACAGGTGTGTTTCGATTTGGTCTACAATCCCGAAAATACACTCTTCATGCGGATAGCGGCCGCACACGGATGCAGGGTGAAGAACGGTCTCGCCATGTTGGAGTATCAGGCGGAAGAAGCGCGGAAGATATGGAATATCTGAGCCGCCGGGAATGAAATATCCGTTTTTACTCATCGCACTCTCCACAGCAGCGGGAATACTCCCGGCTGCGGCCATGTCCCTGCCGTTTTCGGCGGGCATGGCCGCAGTCCTTTTTTCCCTGGTTGTATGGCTCATTTCCACCTATCTGCTGCCGGGTAAAATCCCTATCCGGTGTGGTGACATAATCCGGATGGTATGTGTCGTCACGCTTTTCGGCGGCCTCGGGATGACTGTTAGCGCTCTTCATGAGCCTTCCGACCGGAATCTCGCAGATGCCCGCGTTCCTGTCAGAGCGATTGTGACGGATGTCGAGACCCTCGCCTCGGGCGACAGAATCATTGCCGAGACCGAGGGTCAGAAGTTTATCGCGAGATGCAAGGCTGCCCGAGTCGTGCCGGGAGATATTGCCGATTTTCCACCCCGCTTCAGGCGTATTGGCTCTAATCCCAATCTCTATCAGGAGGAGTATGCCTCGCGCATGGAGAAATTGGGATTCAAATATGAGATCGATGTTTCCGGTGATGAACTGAATCCTGCCGGACACTCCCCTCTTCCTCAATTCAGAGCGCGCAAGATGCGTGATGAGCTTGCACGTCTAATCGACTCCACACCCCTCGCTCCCGATACCCGCGATCTGCTCATAACGCTTTTTCTTGGAGAGAAGCATCTCATTGACGCCTCGACGCGTAAAATTTTCTCGGATGCGGGAATTTCCCATCTTCTGGCTCTCAGCGGGATGCACATAGCCATTGTAGCCACGATAATACTTCTGCTTCTCTTCCCGTTCAACTTCGCAGGAAAATGGAGATGGCGGTATGCAGCGGCAGTGGTGATTCTCTGGATATACACTTTTCTCACCGGCATGGCACCCTCCACGGTGCGGGCCTCCCTCATGGCGACATTTCTCTTCGCGGGAATCATATTGCAGCGCAGGGGAAACGCCTTCAACTCCCTGTGTGCCGCCGCATTTGTCATAATGCTCTTCTCGCCCGACTCATTGACAGACCTTGGAGCGCAGCTGAGTTTCCTCAGCGTGGCCGCTCTGATAATCTTCGCCGGACCTCTGAACAGCATCGACCACAGGAGAAATCCTCGCCTCTATGCCGCTGCCGGAGCCGTGCTTACAAGCATGGTGGCTTTCGCGGCATCATGGCCATTGATGTCACATCATTTCGGACGACTTCCCCTGCTCTTTCTTCCCGTCAACCTTTTGGTGCTCCCTCTGCTTCCTTTCTACATGGGAGTGGCATTGGTTTACTTCCTGTGTTGCGCGTCAGGGTGGGAATCAGTTGTTCTCGGGAATATACTTGACTCCGGATGCAGGGGTTTGCTTGATGTTGCGCAGTGGATTTCGGGAGGGGGCCGGGCGGTACTGGAAACGGAAGTCCCATTCAGCGGTGTGCTTGTGTGGATCGCCGCATTGGTTTTCCTGGGCGTGTACGTGCTTTCGGGCTTCAATCGCAAAAGCAGGGGATGGCTTTATGCAGGAGTGGCCGCAGCGGCAGGCAGTGTCGCGCTTTCTCTATATCCTTTTGAAAAGGAGACGCCGCATGGATATATCTTGCAAAACAACCTCACGGGAATCCATATCCTTGCTATAGAGGGTCAGCGGCAATCGCGCATGGTCATGCCCAGGCGAAAGTTCTCTTATATCGAGCATTGCGGCAAGCGGATAGCCGCCATAGATTCCGGAATTATCCCGTCAGGCGATCCCGAGGCAGATATTTCTGACGGGAAGACATTTGACTATCTCATAGTGGCGTCAGGGTTCGGAGGCTCCATGGCCGATTTGATTTCATATATCCCCGTTGACACTGTGGTGATACATCCTTCGGTGAGGAAAAAGCGTGAACTCGAGCTGATGAGAGAGTGCAAGGAGCGTGGTGTTCCCGTACATTCGCTTCGCCGCGAGGGCCCTCTGAGACGGATAGGGATGGTCCGGCACCGATGAATTGAAAAAAAATCATTAAATTTGCATCATGATAGCAGACAAAGATTTCATGAAGGAGAAGTTTGCGTACTTCAACGGGAAAATTTTCAGCGGCTTGCTTCCTGTCCCTGAATTGAGGGTCAGGATGGCACGGACATATCGCGGAAAATTCTTTCACCGTCACACCCCTCTGACGGATAAGTATACGATCGTGCTCAGCACGTCGTATGACCTTAGCGAAAGGGAGCTTGAAGATGTGCTCATCCATGAAATGATACACTATCATATAGCTTACCACAGGATTGCGGACAAGTCGGCTCATGGTCCACGGTTCCGGTCGCTCATGCGTCAGGTGAACACCATTCATGGCCGTAATATCGAAATAAGCCACCGTGCCCTCCCCGGAGAGATTCAGCCGCGGACGCGGGTGACATTGAAGAGGAGTTTCGTCTGCGTGCTGAAGATGCGTGACGGGGAGTGTCTTATCACGCGTGTACCCTCCACCCGGATATTCGAGTTCGAGAGGGTATTTGCCTCCCAACCCTCCATTGTCTCGCGCAAATGGTATGGCTCGTTTGATCCGGCCTTTCTGTTTTATCCCGCATCCACCAAACCGAAGGGCTACCGCATTACCTCGGACGCCGCCAAGGCTTTGGAGGCTCCCTCGACTGTGGAGATGGAATTTAGAGGCAAATACTTTCAAACCAAAAAATCATAAGTAAGTGTTCAAATTTAAACGATACCATCAAAAAGCAAGTAATCACTCAATCTTTTATACAATCTGCGGCTTCTTTTTTGCCACTTCCGGCTTGTCGCTCAGTCGCATAGCTCGCTATGCTCCTTCTCTCCGCACAGAAATCGTCTAAAAAACAAGCTCGCATATTGTATAAATTAAATTTGAACACTTACTTAAATGAAGAGAATTGCATTTTCAGCTTTGGCTTCAGGAGCGCTTCTCCTTGTGTCGGGATGCAACGGCAGACCCGACGGTGTGCTGTCACATAAGAAGATGGTGGAGGTGATGACGGATATGCAGATAGCGGAAGCCTACTCACGCTCACAGTATGCACCTCAGGATATGCGCGAAAATACGGAGGCTCTCGGCGATGGAGTACTCGCCGCCCACTCCGTGACACGTGAGGAACTGGATTCCACTCTGAGCTGGTATGGCAGGAATCTCGATGAATATGACAAGATGTGCCGTGAGGTGGACGTAATGCTTCTCAAGCGCCAAAAAGAACTTGTGAAGGCTGCCGGAGCCTCGAAACCGGATGTCGCCATGGAGAGTGACATGTGGGCTTATCCGCGTCATTTCCTTCTGACCGAAAGAGATTTGGCTGATCAGATTTCATTCTCGATACCCGTGGCTGAAATCGCTCCGGGCGACAGGGTGGAGTGGATGATGCGTCCCCAAAACGGCCAGTCGCTTTCCGTGATGTTAGGTGTGGAATATGATGACCGCACGGCGCAATATACCTTCACCACGGTGCAAGGGCGTCCGAACCGCAACGTGCCGGTATTGCAGACAGACACCGGGCGACAGGCCGTGAGGCTTTTCGGCATAGCTCGTCCGGTGGGAGGGCGTCCGGTGATACTGCGTGTAGACAGCGTGGCCCTGCGGTCGCTCCCTTACGATTCTGTGGAATATGCGCGTGCGGGACGCCGTAGATTCATTAAGTTATGATGAAACGCTATCTTTCGCGCCGAATAGAACTGGTCGATTCCGAGGGAAATCTCATCGCGGTGCATAACCTATCCATAGCCACGGTGCATGACGGCGGGAGAT
Organism: uncultured Porphyromonadaceae bacterium; assembly: GCA_947174995.1. Classification (GTDB taxonomy): domain Bacteria; phylum Bacteroidota; class Bacteroidia; order Bacteroidales; family Muribaculaceae; genus Lepagella. The sequence goes on along the minus strand of CAMWLC010000024.1, from coordinate 22,563 downwards.
TGGAAATAACCCCCTTCGAGCGAGAGACAGCCGGTGTGGAATATGTGGATTCCACGCTCGTGTTTCGCATTGAGAAGGGAAGAATCATCAGATAATGACAATAATGACAGAAGAGCGTGTCACTTCGACACGCTCTTCTGTCATTATTGTCCGAAATCCTCAGGACTGCTTTTTATCAGTCGTTTTCGGAGGGACAAGGTATTTGTATGCCGTGTTGATGCTGTCGGAATAGAACAGAATCAGCAGGAAAACCCCGACACAAATCGCGGAATCAGCCAGGTTGAAGATGTATTGGAAGAACTCGAACTCCGTGCCCCCAATACCGGGCAGCCACGCGGGCCATGTCCAGGTGCATATAGGGAAATAGAGCATGTCGACCACCTTGCCTTCAAACCATCCTGCGTAGCCGCCCCCTTTTGGGAAGAGTTCAGCCACTTCCGGCGGCATGGGATTATTGAATATCTCGCCGTAAAACACGCAGTCGAAGATATTGCCCGCGGCTCCGGCCGTGATGAGCGCGAGAGCTATCATGAAGCCTCGCCTGACCCCCGGCATCCTCACCAGACGTGTGAGCAGCCAGATGAAGAAGCCCACGGCGGCTATTCGCCCGAAGGTGAGAAACAGCTTGTTCCAGAGCTGCATCCCGAAGGCCATGCCGTTGTTTTCGATAAACTTCAGCCGGAACCATGGCAGAATTTCAAGCTCCTCTCCCAGATAAAACCGTGTCTTGACCCAGAATTTCAAGACCTGATCCGCAACCACCACCAGGACCGCCGTAAGTACGACGAACATGGCGGTGGTATTGTTGCGGTCGGTGGTATTCTCCTTGATCATGCTTTGGTCACAACAGAGATCATGCTTTGGTCACGACCGCTTTTATCTTCAGACCGTCGATGTCAAGTTCCTCAGCCTCTCCGGCGGGCACGGCCTCAAGCGTGATGGAATCCGCGAGCACCTGGGCGGCTACGTAAGCTCCGAAATCCTCCAGGGCGTCCTTAACCTCAGGAGCATCAGTGAGCACTACATTCACCTTGTCGGTGATGTCGAAATCACGGGTCTTGCGGATATTCTGTATGCGGTTGATGAGCTCGCGGGCCATTCCCTCGCGCTTGAGCTCAGGTGTCACCGTGACATCAAGAGCTACGGTGACGTTCCCTTCGTTGGCTACGAGCCAGCCGGGGATATCCTCCGGTATGATTTCCACATCCTCCACGGTCACTGTCGGAGCGCCGGGAAGAGCCTCGAAGGTGAAGCTGCCGTTCTTTTCAAGGGTGGCGATGTCCTTCTGACTCATGGCAGTCATGGCCTTTCCAAGATCCTTCATGATCTTGCCGTAGCGGGGCCCGAGTTTCTTGAAGTCCGCCTTGACCTTCTTGACAAGCCCCGACTCCTCGTTGTCCACGATTTTAACATCCTTGACATTCACCTCCCCGGCCACGAGATCCTTCACGGCCTCGAACCCCGCTTTCTGGGCCTCGTCCATGGCGGGAATGAGAAGGGTCTGGAGGGGCTGACGCACCTTCAGGTTAGTCTTGCGGCGCAGCGCGAGTACGTTGGACGTCGCCGTCTGGGCGAGGCGCATACGCTCCTCAAGAGCGGGATCCACAAGTGTGGCGTCATATTCCGGGAACTTGGAAAGGTGCACCGTGGCATAGCTTCTTCCTCCAGTTTCCTCCCCGGCGCAAAGGTCGGCGTAGAGGCGGTCGCTGTAGAAGGGCGCGATGGGGGCCATCAGCTGGGCCACGGTTTTGAGGCAGGTGTAGAGCGTCTGATATGCCGAGAGCTTGTCGTCATTCATCTCTCCGGCCCAGAAACGTTTGCGGTTGAGGCGCACATACCAGTTGGAGAGATTGTCGTTGACAAACTCCTCTATGGCGCGGGCGGCCCTTGTCGGCTCGTAGTCCTCGTAGTCTGCCTCCACTTCGCGGATCAGGGTGTTGAGCAGCGAGAGTATCCAGCGGTCGATTTCAGGACGTGAGGATGCAGCTACCTGCGGCTCATCGCCGGTAAAGCCATCCACATTCGCATAGAGGGCGAAGAACTTATAGGTGTTGTATAGCGTGGAGAAGAGCTTGCGCGAAGTCTCCTGCACTCCGGCCTCGTCATACTTCAGATTATCCCACGGAGATGAGTTGCTTATCATATACCAGCGCACGGGGTCGGAACCGAAACGCTCGATGTTGTCAAAGGGATCGATGGCGTTGCCGAGACGCTTTGACATCTTGTTACCGTTCTTGTCAAGCACCAGACCGTTGGAAATCACTGCCTTGTAGCTGATGGAGTCCTTGACCATACCGGCGATGGCATGGAGCGTGAAGAACCATCCGCGAGTCTGGTCCACACCCTCCGCGATGAAGTCTGCGGGATAGATCTCGCCAGAATCCAGAGCCTCCTTGTTCTCGAAGGGATAGTGGGCCTGGGCGTAGGGCATAGCGCCCGAGTCAAACCATACGTCGATAAGGTCGAGTTCGCGCTTCATGGGCTTTCCGGAGGGGGATGCGAGCACTATCTCGTCCACGTAGGGGCGGTGAATGTCGATTTTGTCGTAATTCTCCTGCGACCAGTCGCCCGGCTTAAAACCAAGTTTTGCGAAAGGATTCTCTTTCATCATTCCTGCGGCGACAGACTTGTCTATTTCCGCCATGAGCTGCGAGTAGTCTCCGATGCAGATTTCCTCCTTGCCGTCTTCAGTGCGCCAGATGGGAAGCGGAGTTCCCCAGTAGCGTGAGCGCGAGAGATTCCAGTCCTGGAGATTCTCAAGCCATTTCCCGAAACGTCCGGTGCCGGTGGAGGCAGGTTTCCATTTGATGCTCTCGTTGAGTTTCATGAGGCGGTCGCGAACGGCGGTGGTGCGGATAAACCAACTGTCCAGCGGGTAGTAGAGCACCGGCTTGTCCGTGCGCCAGCAATGGGGATAGTTGTGCACATGCTTCTCGATACGGAACACCTCCCCTTTCTGCTTCATCTCCATGCAGAGCACGATGTCGAGATTCTCCGCTTTGGAGGCTGCCGCCTCGTCATACTTTCCACCCTCGTTGAATTTCGGATCGTAGGCGTTCTTAACCCAGTCGCCTGCATGTCGTGAATACTCCTCCACGTTGACGCAATGCTTGATGAACTCCTCGGCAAGATCCTCAAGAGGATAGTATCTGCCGCGCAGATCCACCATGGGGCGTGTCTCGCCGCGCTTGTTGATGAGATAGAGCGGGGGGATTCCGGCTGCCTTCGCAACCTTTGCGTCATCGGCACCGAAAGTCGGGGCGATGTGGACGATTCCCGTACCATCCTCCGTGGTTACGTAATCACCGGGAATCACTCGGAAAGCCTCGGCGGAAATCTCGACAAACTTCTCACCGGCCACATCATACACCTTCTCAGGATTGGCAGCCGCGTAATCACGGACATACTGTTCGGAAAACTCACCCACCTTCTCCGTGGGTTTCACCCAAGGCATGAGCTGGCGGTAGTGCATACCCACGAGTTCCGTGCCTTTCCAGCGTCCCACGATCTTATAGGGAATGATCTTGTCGCCGGCCTTGTATGCGTCAAGATCGAGGTTCTCACCCTCTTTCTTGAAGTATGATCCTGTCAGCACCTCGGCGAGCACCACCGTGAGGGGCTGTCCGGTGTAGGGATTGAACGTGCGCACGGCCACATAGTCGTATTTCGGGCCGACGCAGAGGGCCGTGTTCGAGGGAAGGGTCCAGGGGGTAGTGGTCCACGCCATGAAATAGGGCTCACCCCAGCCGGTCATCTCCTCCTTGGGATCCTCGATATGGAAGAGGGCCGTGCAGGTGGTGTCCTTCACGTCGCGGTAGCATCCCGGCTGGTTGAGCTCATGTGTGCTGAGTCCGGTGCCGGCTGCCGGGGAATAGGGCTGGATGGTGTAGCCCTTGTAGAGATACCCCTTGTCATAGAGGTCCTTGAGCAGCCACCACACGGATTCTATGTAGCGGTTGTCATACGTGATGTAGGGATTGTCGAGATCAACCCAGTATCCCATTTTGTGGGTGAGATCCGTCCATTCCTTGGTATATTTCATCACCTCGCGGCGGCACGCCGCATTATAGTCACCCACGGAGATCTTCTTGCCTATATCCTCCTTGGTGATTCCGAGGGTCTTCTCGACTCCGAGTTCCACGGGGAGGCCGTGGGTATCCCATCCGGCTTTGCGCTTCACGTGGAAACCCTTCATCGTCTTGTAGCGGCAGAAAGTGTCCTTGATGGTGCGGGCCATCATGTGGTGGATACCGGGCATACCGTTTGCCGACGGCGGTCCCTCGTAAAACACGAATGTCGGACACCCCTCGCGCTCCTTCATCGAAGCCTCGAAGAGAGAGTTTGCATCCCAGAGCTCGAGCATCTCCTTGTTGATCTCGGAGAGGTTGAGCTGCTTGCTGTATTCCTTGAATTTCTTGCTCATTATGGTGTGTGGGATTTATTGATTTCTTTATCAGCGTTTCACGCCCTTTGCCCCCTTAACGCCCCCTTTCACTCCGCCGCCGAGGGCGAAGATGTTCTGATCGTAGGTGAAGGTCTTGCGGTCGGTCTCGCGCTTGCGTTTCAGCGCGAGGCTCACGAGCTCGTCCATCAGAGCCGTGAACGACAGACCCGTGGCTTCCCAGAGATAGAAGGAGAGTGAGCCGGGAATGGTGTTGATCTCGTTGACGTATACGGAATTGTCGGCTTCATCCACCATCACGTCTACGCGGCTCACGCCGTGGCATCCGAGCACACGGAATGTCTCGGACGCCATGTTGCGGATGCGGTCGGTCATTTCGGGAGAGAGGTCAGCGGGGATTCTCTTCTCGCTTGCCTGCATCCCCTTGGCGCTCTTGGAGCCACCCATATACTTGTCCTCGTAGCTCAGGAAATCACCTGTCTTGATGGGCTCCTCACACACGGAGGGGCGGCAGTCATCGGCGTCTCCGAGTACGGAGCAGTTGATTTCCTTGAGGCGCGAGATCATGTGTTCCACAATTATTCTCTGCGAGAATTTCTCGGCGTTGTCGATTTTCTCGATAAGCTCGTCGCGGTCGGAAGCCTTGCCGATTCCCACGCTTGAGCCGAGATTGGCCGGCTTCACTATCACGGGATACCCGAGTTCGTTCTCAATTCGGGAGATAAGCGCGTCGCGGTTGCGGGTCCACTGCTTGTCGGTAAACCACACGAAGTCCACAACGGGCACTCCGCACTCGCGCAGAATCATCTTCATCGTGATCTTGTCCATGCCGTTTGCACTTGCAAGGGTGTCGCATCCCGCGAAAGGGAGCCCGATGGTCTGAAGCAAACCCTCGAAGATGCCGTCCTCGCCGTTAGTGCCGTGAAGTACGGGTACGGCAACATGGAGCTCAGCCACTACTGGATTTTTCTTCGCGAAGAGTCCCGACTGCACCTTATAAAGATTGAAATCACCATATTCGGGGCGCATGAACACCTCGTCGCATGAATCCGTGAGGGCCTTCATGTCGCGGTAGTTGCGGATGTCGAGCAGTCCGGGACCGGTGTACCATCTCCCCTGCTTTGATATGTATATGGGTATTATGTCATATTTGTTACGGTCAAAGGCATTTATGGCCTGGAGTGCGGAGATTACCGAAATCTCATGCTCCACCGATCTTCCTCCGAAGAAGACTGCGACATTGGTTTTCATTTCTGAGTCTTGATGTACTAAAGTTGTTCCGACCCCCGAAGCGTCTTGGATTGGGTCTTAATCCTGCAAAGTTAGTTAAAATCGCCGAAAGCGCAAAGCGAGCGTGAGGAAAAGTTGCAGTGAACAACGGTGATGGGCAAAAAATGAGATTTCCCGTCAAATTTATGGAGCTGATACTTTGAAATGACGGGGTGAAATGTTAACTTTGCATTGGCTTCGGGATGCCCCCGGCGGACTGACGACACTTGTCCGTGCAGCAATGGTGGCTCAATGTCCCGCTGTCGCTTATATGGCTGATTTTTCCCTCAGCGGCATGGGAGTGGCGATGATCACCCCTTTCCGCGAAGACTATTCCATAGATTTCGATGCCCTGGGCGGTGTGATAGATCATATCGTCGGGGGTGAAGCTGATTTTATTGTAGTGCTCGGCACCACAGCCGAAACTCCCACTCTCTCCGATGAGGAGCAGAGGAGGGTGAAGGAGTTTGCCGTGGAGCGCGTCCGGGGAAGAGTGCCCCTCGTCCTGGGCCTGGGAGGCAACAATACGGCCGCATTGCAGAGGCGCCTGTCACAGGAGAATCTGTCCGGTTACAGCGCCATCCTTTCGGTAGTGCCCTATTACAGCAAACCCACCCAGGAGGGGATATACAGGCATTATATGGCAGTCGCCGAGGCCTCTCCCCTCCCAGTGGTAATGTATAACGTGCCCGGACGCACCGGTGCTAACATGTTGGCCTCCACAGTGCTTCGGCTCGCAAGGGAGCAGCCCAAGATCATCGGTATCAAGGAGGCCTCGGGGCGCCCTGACCAGATAAGGGAGATTCTCGAGGGGCGCCCGGAAGGGTTTGAGGTTATTTCAGGCGATGATGCACTCACATACCCCGTCATGGGCATAGGGGCCTCGGGAGTGATCTCCGTGCTCGGCAACGCCTTCCCCCGGGAGTTCACGCGTATGGTGAGGCTCTGCCGCGACGGCAGACGCGAGGAAGCCCGTGCCATTCATGACAAATTCAATGAATTTTACAAACTCCTCTTTGCTGAGGGAAACCCCGGAGGCATCAAATCGGCAATGGAGGCCCTCGGACTCTCTAAAAATGTGCTCCGGCTCCCGCTCGTGCCTGTGTCGTCGCCCACCGGATTAAGAATACGGCAGGTTGTGGAGGATTTAAAGGAGAATCTAAAGAGTGATTGACAGAGCTACCATCCAGAAAATCAAGGATGCCGCGAACATAGTCGAGGTCGTCGGAGACTACATCCATCTGATAAGGAGCGGGGCCAACTACAAGGGGCTCTGCCCTTTCCACAATGAACGCACGCCCTCATTTTCAGTAAGCCCCTCGCGCAATTTCTGCTACTGCTTCTCCTGCCACAAGGGGGGCTCCCCCGTGAATTTCATAATGGAGAAGGAGGGCCTCTCCTATCGTGAGGCTCTTCTTCACCTTGCCGCAAGGTATGGCATCAAGGTGGAGGAGCGCGAGGAGACACAGCAGGAACAGCAGGAACGCTCTGAACGCGAGGCCATGATGGTAGCCAACGAATGGGCCATGAAGGAGATGGAGCGCAATCTCCTCGATACCGACGAGGGGCGTGAAATAGGACTCTCATACTTCTACGGACGCGGCGTGACGGATGAGGCTGTGCGAAAGTTTCATCTCGGCTATGCACTTGACAGGGGCACGGCCATGCTGGAGGCCTCCCGCAAGGCGGGTCTTGAACCTTCGATAATGACTCAGCTCGGTATTTTCGGCACGAGCAGCAAGGATGGCTCGCTGTATGACCGCTTCCGTGGACGCGTGATTTTCCCTATTCTAAACTCCTCCGGCAAGGTTGTGGCGTTCGGAGGTCGCGATCTCCACGGGGCGAAGGCCAAATACATCAATTCGCCGGAATCTCCGGTGTATAAGAAGAGCCGCGAACTTTACGGCCTGTTCCAAGCCAAGAGCGCCATCACGAGATATGACAAGTGTTTTCTCGTGGAGGGATATATGGATGTCATCGGCATGTGGCAGAGCGGAATGGAAAATGTGGTTTCCTCCTCCGGCACGGCCCTCACAGAAGGTCAGATAGCGCTTCTGCACCGTTTCACTGAAAACATCACTCTGATATATGACGGAGATGCGGCGGGCATCAAGGCCTCGCTTCGCGGCATAGACATGCTCCTTTCCCAGAACATGAAGATCAAGGTGCTCCTTCTCCCCGACGGTCATGATCCCGATTCATTCGCACGCGCCCACACTCCGGAGGAGTTCCGGGAGTACGTGGACGCGCACGAAACCGACTTCATACGTTTCAAAATCAATGTGCTGATGGCCGAGGTCAGGGATGATCCCGCGCAGCGCATCGGAGCGGTGAGAAGCGTCGTGGAGTCCATCGCTCATATTCATGACAAGATCTCGCGGTTCATATATATTCAAGAGTGCAGCCGCCTCCTGGAGGTAAGCGAGAAAGTGATAGAGCAGGAAGTGGAGATGGCCCGCGGCCGCGTGCTCTCGGCCATCCGGCAGGAAAGGGACAGAAAGGCTATAGAGGAGATGGATGCGGCCCGGCAGACGGTGAATGTCCGCTCCTCAGAGGGCGTAGTCGCTCAATCCGCACAGCATCCGCCGCAAAACCGCGATTCCGGTTTCCAACCCCTGGAGCGACGGCTTTGTGAACTTGCCGTGCGTTTCGGACTCGTGGAATTTCCCGACGAACCGACAGACATGAATTCTGCGGAGTCCGACGATTTGTCTGCCGAAGAGGAGGATGCGCCGCCCAATGTCGCGGAGTTTATCTCTGATGAGCTTGAAGCCGACTCCATCACCCTCTCCATACCGGTGTACGCACGTATTCTTGAAGCCGTGACGGCTATGCGCGAAGACCTTATGGCAGCGAAGGGCGTCTGGGACGAAAAGATGGATCTGCGCATCGAGTCGCTGCGCGAGGAGGGCTATGCCGAGATTGCGGCAGCTGCGCTCCCCATCAATGAAATACAGGTGCAGGAGCGCATCCTCGAGGATAGGCTCAATTCGCTGCGTGAGAGGGAATGGAACGAGTATGTACGTCTCTTTCCGGGGCGCGAGCTTGCCAGCAGCGAGGATGAGGAGGTTCGCGCGGTCGTCACCGAACTCCTTGCCGAGCCATACGAATTGAGCAAGATTTTTTTTCGTGACCGCACTCCTGAACGCGACGAAGACAGACTGAAGTTGATCGTGCCGCGTGCGATTCTCGAACTCAAGGATGCCATTCTCGGCAGGAACCTGCGCACACTCATGGATGAGCTGCGCGAAGGTACTGCCCGGTTCACTCCGGAAGAACTTATGGATAAGCAGCGCAATATAGCCTCGCTGCTCAATCTGCGGTCTCGGCTGGCTAAAGATATAGGAGAACGGATAATTTGCTCCAAATAAAATATGCAAAGAGCATTCCTCTAACATTTACGAATATAACTATGAAAATACTTGAAGTGGATCATATCGACAAGCGCTTCGGCAACACCCACGCCCTGCGGGACGTGGCGTTTGATGTCGAGGCCGGATCGATATGCGGTGTGCTCGGTCCCAACGGAGCCGGCAAGACCACGCTGCTCCGCATCATCAACGGCATCATCACATGTGATACCGGACGTGTGCTTATCAACGGCCAGCCGGCTTCCCTTGAGATGGGGTGTCACATAGGATACATGCCGGAGGAGCGTGGCCTTTATGACAAAATGCGAGTGGAGGACCAGATTCTCTATTTCGGTCGTCTCAAGGGGGGCGAGCCCAAAAGATTGCGCGAAGTGATGAAGACCTACATGGAGATGTTCAATCTCACGGGCCAGGAACGCAGGAAGGTGAAGGAGCTCTCCAAGGGCAACCAGCAGAAGGTGCAAATCATCTCCACGCTCGTGCATGAACCGGAACTCGTGATTCTTGACGAGCCCTTCAGCGGATTCGATCCCATCAACGGCGCGATTCTCCAGCAGGTGATTTCCAAACTACACGACTCCGGCACCACCGTGATGCTCTCCTCCCACAATATGCCCGCCATCGAGGAGATGTGTAGCGACATCGCGCTCATCAGCCATGGCAATCTCCTCGTGAAGGACAGCATATCCTCCATCAAGGAGGCACACCGGGGCGACGGACTTCTCATCACCACGCGCAAGCCCATTTCCCTCCCCATGCTGACGGCAAGCGGCCTTATAGCCGATGCGGAGGAAACCCAGACTCGGGACTGGCGCACCGGAGCCGCATACCGCCTGCGCAAGAATCCGGGCGTAAGAAACAATGATCTCCTTGACGCCGTCGCCGCGCAGGGCGAGATAATTCATTTCGAGGAGGAACTCCCCACGCTCAAGGATATTTTCATCAAACTCACTTCCTCCGAATCGGAGGCAGTCACAGACACGGCTGTGGCTACAGAAAATGCAGAAAATAAATAATGCGAATATGAATCCGTTGAAAGTAATTATAGAAACAGAATATCTCACGTCCATACGCGAGAAATCATTTTGGATCACCACCATCGCCCTTCCGATAGGAATGGTGCTCTTCGGTGTGGTCGTCGGATTGCTGATGGAGGATTCCGACGCGATGAGTGAGTTGGGGCGCGTTTCCTCCATGCAGGATGACAAGCCCGATTTTTCCGGAATGCAGGTCTACGGCATGATGATGGGTATGATGCTGACGCTCTTCCTCACCATGTACGGCGGCATTATCTTCAACAAGGTGAAGGTAGAGAAGGCCAACCGCATAGTGGAAGTCCTTGCCACCTGTGTCACGGGGCGCACCATGATGCTTGCCAAGATTATCAGTGTGGGTCTTATCGGACTCACGCAACTCTTCGCATGGATGCTGCTTATCGGTATCCTCGTAGGGGGTGTCGTGCTCGTCTTCAATCCTGACATCGATTTCTCCCTGCTGTTGCGTGCAGACGTGTGGATGGGTCTTATATGGGGCATCCTCTTTTTCATAGGAGGATATGTGTTTTACGGCTCTCTTTTCGCAGCGGTTGGCGCGATGTCCGACAAGAACAACGAGAACCAGGAGTATGTATCCGTACTGACGATCGTGGAGATGCTCTCCTTCTACGTAGGAGTGTTCGCCGTTGACCGGGGCACTGCCGCGATAGCTCAGTTCTGTGCCTTTTTCCCCTTCACCGCTCCGACGGTGGCTACAGTGGAAGCCGTCACCGGGCAGTTTCCCGTGTGGAAATCACTCCTCTCGCTTGTAGTGCTCTACGGGTTTGCAGCCCTGTCATGGATATTTGCAGGAAAACTCTACACTGTCTCCATGCTCCTGACCGGAAAAAAATTCTCTCCGAAGGATATTCTCGTATTTTTACGTGCGAAATAAGCGGTTGACACTTAATATGTTGTGAGCTTTAGTAAAAAAATTCAAAAAAAGTTGCTGAAAAATTTGGTGGCTATCAGAAAATGTATTAACTTTGCACTCGTAATCGGAAACCGATTGCTGACCGGGGCATTAGCTCATCTGGCTAGAGCGTTTGACTGGCAGTCAAGAGGTGACCAGTTCGAGTCTGGTATGCTCCACCTCTCTTAGGAAGATGTCGGATTTACATTTTAATGTAAATCCGACATCTTCCTTTATATCCGGCAGGTCTCGCTCCACTATCGTGCGTATACATTCCTTCTATCCTCTTCCGGGTGGTATTTCCTCTCCGGCCGAATATTTGGGTATTTCATTCAGCATCCGGCGGTTGAATTCCCTGCGTTCTTTGTCAATGAACCATCCCCACTTGTTGAAATACTTGATCATGTTGAGGATATGTATGCGCAGCATCCGCAGGCTCTTGCGTGAGGCAGCTGCATGGCGATGGGTCACGGTGGTCAGCGGAAGATAGAGGCTTCTGTACTTGCGGTGAATCCTCCGGGTGATGTCGATATCCTCGGGATACATGAAGAAACGCTCATCGAAAAGCCCCGTATCCTCAAGGGCTTTGATTCGGAAAAGCAGACAGCTCCCCAACAGATACGGGCAGTCTATGATTTGCGAATGATCGGCCTCTTCAAGCAGGTATCGCCTCATGCGGGTCTCAGTGAATCTTGCCGGGAGGAATCTCTTAGCAAAAACGTCCCAGGGGGTCGGAAGCATACGGCACGTATATTGCAGCACTCCGTCGGGATACACCGTCCGCGGCATCGCCATCCCTGTGTCCGGGTGCTGTCTCATGTACTCCACCATCGGACCAATGGCATCTCCCTCCCACTCCACGTCCGGATTCATCACCAGGTGGAAATCGGAGCCTTCTGAAATCGCCCGTCTTATCGCTATATTATGAGCGGCTCCGAATCCGTCATTCTTCACGTGTGCGTATGAAACGCAGAGATCCGCCGTCGATTCCGGCGGAGCGGAAATCGGCGACGGACTGTTGTCAATAAGATATAGATGCGAAACGGCAGATCCGCGCAGGGAATCAATGGCCCTGCGGAGCATACCGGGTTCGGTGCGGTGGATTACAATTGATGCCGTGATTAAGGGTGCCGTCATCTCCATGGGAAATCCTCGGGCACTTTCTTACCCTTCACGGCCTCTCTCACGCATGAGCAGAATTCCCGCACGGCTTTCCTCACGGGGTCAGGCTCCATGCCAAGCACCTTGAAGAGCAGACCCGCATCGTTGGGGAGATGCGTTATGCCGGCGGCAAGACTGGCTTTTCCCGCCTTGTCGTTGATGAACGCCTGCGTACGCTCGTATATCTTGTCGGCACTTTCCTTAGGAGTGATGACGATGACGTTGGCGAAGACATCAAACTGCCCCATCACGCCCAGCGAGCGGGGGTGCTCGATGTGGGGATCGATCACGAACTTCTCCCTGAAGAGGCGCTTACCGTCGGGGCGTGCCGCATGGGAACAAACCGAAAGAATGTCATACTCGAAGAGCTCTCCATCCTTGTAATATTTGCGGCCTCCCATGAAGATCTCGCTGTAAAAGAGAGTGGCTGTCTCGTGGCACACTATATTGGTGTCCGAGATGAAGCGGGTCTTGCGGCATGGAATGACAGGCTCCGGCATGAACTCCAGATAAGCTCCCTCCTCCAGGGTGATGTTCTGTATCAGACCGGAATAGTTGTAGTTCATCTCCGCGAGCTTGGTGGAAGCTCCGGTGGATACCCATGCGAAACTGCCCTTCTTCAGGTAGATGTCCTGTTGATAGCGGTCGCCGTCAACATTCGGGCCACCCGAAGAAAGAATGTAGACGCACGGCATTTCGGGCATTTCCTCATCGAAATAGAGTTCCTGCTGTACGATGAGGGGTACGCGCCTGTCAAGGTCGCGCAGGATGCTCTTTCCGCGTGCGTCAAGCTCGAATCCCATCCTCAGATACCCGTGTTTTCCGGGGGCCCCCACATACATGGCCTTGGGCTCGGTGAGATAAGGCGCCATCTCGCGTGCCTTGGAGAAATCCACCTCCGGCACGGCGGCGGTCTTCAGGTGCGGTTGCTGTTCAAGTGCCATTGGCTTTTATCCCTATTTATGCCTTCTTGTCGAAGAGGGCCATTTTGAAGATGAGGTCCACAAGCTCGTTGATTCCCTCTCCCGTCATACAGTTGGTGAAGACGAAAGGCTTCCCGGGGCGCATCAGTTTGGAATCATGGTCCATCACCTCAAGGCTTGCCCCTACGTACGGAGCGAGGTCCGTCTTGTTGATCACCAGGATGTCACTCTGTGAAATGCCGGGGCCATCCTTGCGCGGAATCTTGTCGCCGGCCGCGACGTCTATCACATAAATGAAGAAGTCCACCAGCGCGGGGGAGAAAGTCAGGGTCAGGTTGTCGCCGCCCGACTCGATGAGCACGATGTCAGTGTCAGGGAAGCGCTCCTCCATCTCCTCAACGGCTGCGATATTCATCGAGGGGTCCTCGCGCACGGCGGTGTGGGGGCATGCGCCGGTCTCCACGCCGATGATCTGATCCTCAAGAAGGATTCCCTTGAGGGTCTTGCGCACATGTTTGGCATCCTCGGTGGTTACGATGTCGTTGGTGATGATAAGCACTTTCTGACCCAGTTCGAGAAGACGAGGTGTGATGGCTTCGATAAGTGCGGTCTTTCCCGAGCCTACGGGGCCGCCGATACCTATTCTGCAGGTACTCATATATTGTGGTGTGGTGTGATGGTCTGAATTTGAAAAAGATGTTTTGTGTTCAGTTCATGAACATTCTCATGTTTCCCTTCTCGTGAAGCGATGCAAGTATATCAATCTGCGGCACGAAGGAATGCATGTCGTCAAGTGTCATTTGCGACGCCTCGTCATACAGGTGGCCGATTCTTTCGGAAAAACGGAAGAGAATTTCCTGGGTGTCATAATGCGAAACCCTGACGCACCTTAGCGCCGCGCTTAGCACCATATTGATGATGCCGTATTGCGAGGAGCAGAAAAGGTCCCTCTCCCCTATTCCGGCTGCTGCGAACACGATGCCCTGCGCCACAGGATAACATCCGGGGGTCTTCTCTGCCTTGATGTCCTCCAGCCATCTGCGGGCTATCGGGCTGTCGGCGAGGTGGGAGGATAGTTCCGCCAGTTTCTTGCCCATTCGTCGAAGCATCAGGCGAGCCTCGTCGTTCATCCTGAACTCGAGGAGCCTTGCATCGGCTTCGAGTATGGCATCATAATCTCCGGCAAGAGCCGCCCTGTGTGCCAGAATAGCCACTACGCCGTCGCTGTATGCCCCCTGAAGAGCCTGCGACCATGTGAACTGCTCCAGCGTCGCGGCGTCATGCACGAGTCCGTATTGCGCCGCTGTCTCCAGACCGTTGGAAAACGAGAATGTACCCACCGGGAAAGTGGAGTCGGTGAATTGCAGCAAACGCATTATGCTTGAAATATTCGCCATACCGCTCTCACGCGTCATGATGATGGCCGTGTGGATGCACGTGCCCATGCACGTGCGCATGGCTCTCGTGGCTCGCTCCTCCGAAAAGGCGGCGTATCTCGTGGGGGGCCATGAAGGGAATCACGTCGAGTCCCTTCTCGAACCTGAAGGTTATACCCTCGATGTTATGGGTTTCCATGACGCTCATCATCACCTTTTTGTCTACCGTGAGAGGAACGTACACCTTCGTGCCCTTTACCACGGCGGGCCAGTGCTGGTTGCCGATGGCGTGTCCTAATTCAACGGAGATGCGGATGATCTCCTCGGGGTTGCGCGAGGCTATCCCCTCCAGATCTACCACCAGCACCGGGCTCAGCTCTATGCGGAGCACGGCGGCCGTATTAGCTTCCGGGTCGTATGCTATGATGTCGCCGTCCACGATCTGCGTGTGGCGTTTCAGCGCTATGGGATACTCCTTGCCACTGGTGCCCTTGCCTAAGAAGCGGGACTTCTGGGCTGTCCATTGGTCGAGGAAGATATAGTCTGTCCGGGCGTCTGCCAACTTCTCCTTCCATTCGGGCGAGAGATTGACGTTGCCGAGTACTTCAGAATAAATTTCCATTTTGGGATATTGGTCAGAAAAATCGGGAGGCAGACGCCGGACTGTCGTGACAGGCCGGCGCCCCCTCCCGGTTAAAGATGCTTTTTTATATTCCGGAGGAACGTCCCGGAGCGAATCAGCTGAACCAGTAGAGCTGAGCCAGGGAGAGTTCCTTTGCCGGGGGCACGTAAGCGCGGTAGCCGTCCACAGTCACGTCAAAGGTCTCGGGGTTGACCTCAATGTGGGGTGTTGCAGAATTGAGCACCATGTCGGCTTTACCGAGCGAGCGCGTGCCGTGCACGGGATAGATTACGCTCTGAAGACCGAGCTTCTCGGGTACGCCGTTCTCCACGCCGGCCTGCGACATGAAGGTCACGCGGGTTGCCTGAAGGGCCTTGCCCATCGCTCCGAACATCGGACGCATGATCTTGGGCTGGGGAGTAGGAAGCGAAGCGTTGGGGTCGCCCATGTTGGCCCAGTTGATGAGACCCCCTTTGAGGACGAGCTTGGGCTTGGTGCCGAAGAAATCGGGCTCCCACAGCACTAGGTCGGCCATCTTGCCCACGGCGATGGAGCCGAGGATGTCGCTGATACCATAAGTGATGGCGGGATTCAGAGTGATCTGGGCTAGATAGCGGAGCACGCGGAAGTTGTCGTTCTCCTCGGAATCCTCTTTCAGTTTGCCGCGGCATTTCTTCATGTAGGATGCCATTTGGAACGTGCGCATGAAGGATTCGCCTACGCGGCCCATGGCCTGGGAGTCGGAAGACACCATGGATATGATGCCGAGGTCATGGAAAACGTTTTCGGCAGACTGCGTCTCGGGACGCACGCGGCTCTCCGCGAAGGCAACATCCGAGGGAATCTTCGGATTGAGGTTGTGACACACCATGATCATGTCGAAGAGCTCGGCCTGCGAGTTGATACCGAAGGGGAGAGTCGGGTTGGTCGAGGAGGGGAGCACGTTTGCCATTGAGGCCACCTTCAGAAGGTCGGGGGCATGACCGCCGCCGGCACCCTCCGTGTGGTATGTGTGGACGGTGCGTCCGTTGAGAGCGGCGATTGTGTCCTCCACATATCCACCCTCGTTCAGGGTGTCGGTGTGGATAGCCACCTGCACGTCAAACTTGTCCGCCACGCTCATGCAGGAACGGATAGCCTGCGGTGTGGAACCCCAGTCCTCGTGTATCTTGAAGCCCATCGCGCCGGCCTCGATCTGAGGAGCGAGGGTGTCGTAGCAGGAGCTGTTGCCCTTGGCGAGGAAGCCGAGGTTGATGGGTATGCCGTCCGCTGACTGGAGCATCTTGTCAATATTCCACTTGCCGGAGGTGATGGTGGTGCCGTTGGTGCCGTCCGTGGGACCGATGCCGCCGCCGATGAGGGTGGTGATACCGTTTGACAGACAGTTCTCGGCCTGCTGGGGAGACACGAAGTGCACGTGTCCGTCAATGCCCGCGGCAGTGAGGATGCAGTGTTCGCCTGAGATGGCGTCCGTGGAGGGACCGGTCACGAGAGTGGGGGTTACGCCCTTCATCACGTTGGGGTTGCCGGCCTTGCCTATACCCGCGATTTTGCCGTCCTTGATACCTACGTCTGCCTTGACAACGCCCAAAATCGGGTCGAGGATGGTCACGTTGGTGATCACCAGGTCGAGGCTACCGTCCTTTTCAGTTTTCGTGTTTGCGAGTCCCATGCCGTCGCGCAGGGTCTTGCCGCCGCCATACACCACCTCGTCGCCATATACGCGGAGGTCTTTCTCGATCTGCACATACAGATCAGTGTTTCCGAGGCGGATTTTATCGCCTACGGTGGGGCCAAAAAGATTATTGTATTCCTGACGTGATATTGTAGCCATGACTTACGATTTGGGTTTGTCGATTTCGTTTTGGGTGTATTCGGCCTCAGCCTCGTCTTCGGGCTGGTCCTTGAAGCCATATTCCGCCATCTTGTTGAAAGCGTGAATCTTGACGGGGTAATAGCTGGGAGTATCCTCGTATCCTGCATAACCCTCGGTCAGGCCGTTGAAGCCGATCACGCGATGCTTGCCGGAGAACTCCACGAGTTCCACGACCTTCTCGGCGCCCGGTTCGAAGCGGATGGCCGTGGTGGCGGGAATGTTGAGATGCATGCCGAAAGCCTTCTTGCGGTCAAACTCCATGTAGCGGTTCACCTCGAAGAAGTGGAAGTGGCTGCCGATCTGGATGGGGCGGTCGCCGGTGTTTCGCACGGTGAGCTTGCAGGTGCGACGGTCGGTATTGTATTCGATGGGTTCATCCTTAAGGATTACGCCTCCTACCGGAACGTAGCTGTCGGGGGTAAACCCGGGAGTCTCGGGATACGCGATGTCCGGCTTTCCGGTATATACGCCGTTGGGAGTGGTGTAAGTATCCTGCGGGGCGTTGTTGGGATTGGTGTTTTGATCCATAATCTCGGTTTGGATTTAAGGGGGGTGGATTACTTGATGTATAGCTCTGTCAGGCCGTCACATCATTTGATGGGCTGGTGGATGCTGACCAGGCGGCTGCCGTCGGTAAACACTGCCTCTACCTGCAGCAGACCGATCATGTCGGCTACTCCTTCCATCACCTGCTCCTTCGTCAGAACATTGGCTGCATCGTGCATCACTTCCTCTACGGTCTTGCCTTCACGGGCACCCTCAAGGGCCGCGCTCGTGATATATGCCACTGCCTCGGGATAGTTCAGTTTAAGCCCTTTGTTAAGACGGCGTTCCGCTATCATTCCGATCGTAAGGAGCGTCACCTTGTCAAGCTCTCTCGGTGTTAAGTGCATAATACGGGATTTTTATATTAATGTTTTCCTCCCCCTAAATATGTCAACATTCAAATTAGCACGTTTGTTTTTGCACTTTATGAAAAAATGATGCATCCTCCCCTATTTTTAACTTTTGGGAATTGCCCTCGTTTGCGAATAATTTAGTAATTTTGCATAAAATAGCTCCTCACGCGGGTAAACCTGTCCCGCATATCTATAATTTGACAGCCGCTTTTATGGAAGACAATGATAAGAACAGCGAATATCCCGGCACCGTGCCTAACCTCGAGGAGTCTCCGCAGTTAGGGGGGATGGTCGGTGATGTCAAGGAGGATTTTCGTTTTGATGATTTTGATTTCAACGATAAGTCAATGCCTGCGGTGGCGCTGCGCGATCTCGTGCCCTTTCCGTTCCTGTTCATACCCCTCCCTGTCAAGGATGAGAACACCCTTACAGTGCTCCGCGCGGCCCAGGAGAAGAAGCAGGCCGTGCTGCTGACTGTGGTGAAGGATACGGCGGTGGAGACCGTTGCTCCCGATGACCTGCATGACATCGGTGTCGTGGCTGTGGTGTCGCGCCTGGTGCAGATGCCCGACGGCACTCACACCGCGCTCATCGCCACATGCAACAGAGGACGCAAGGGACGCGTGACCCGCCGCAAGCCTTTCCTAAGACTCCATGTGTCGCCCGCAAAGGATATATTTCCTGAAAAGGAAGATGGGAAGCTGTCTACACCCTTTGCCATCCTCATGCAGTCCGTGCTTGAGAAATACCGCTCCTTCCTGGATATGCTCGGAGAGGAGCAGGGACGTGAGTTGAAGTTCACTATCTCCCAGTTTGACGACGCGTTCCGGGCAATAAGTTTCATCTGCATGACCTTCCCCATGGGCCGCGACGAGCGCTATGAGCTACTCGCCGAGTCTGAAGTGGAGAAGCGTATGAGCAGGCTGCTTCATCACATAGACCGCACCATGCAGCTGGTGGAGATACGTCAGGAACTCAACCGTAAGGTGCACGAGGAGTTGACAGCTTCGCAGCGTGAACAATTTCTCCAGGTGCAGCTCAGGGCCATCAGGGAAGAACTCGGAGAAAACCTGACAGAGAGCGATGACGAGGCCGCGCTGCTCGAAAGGGCGGACAAGATGGTCTGGAGCGCGGAGGCAAGGAAGCATTTCGACAAGGAGTTGGAGAAACTGCGTCGGTTCAATGTGCAGCAGCCCGATTATGCCGTCCAGTACACATATCTCGATAATTTCCTCAATCTCCCTTGGGACAAGGTGTCGGAAGAGAATTTTGATCTTCACAAGGTGCAGGAGGTGCTTGACCGCGACCATTTCGGAATGGAGAAGGTCAAGGAGCGCATAATAGAGCATATCGCCGTGCTCAAGCTCAGGAAGGACATGAAGGCCCCGATCATCTGCCTGTACGGCCCTCCCGGTGTGGGCAAGACCTCGTTGGGCCGCTCCATAGCCGAAGCCCTCGGACGTGAGTACTGCCGGGTGTCTCTCGGCGGCGTTCATGACGAGGCCGAGATCAGGGGACACCGCCGTACATATATAGGTGCGATGCCGGGGCGGATAATGTCCGGTCTGCTTAAAAGCGGAACGGCCAACCCGGTGTTCGTGCTCGATGAAATTGACAAGATAGGTAAGGATATGAAGGGAGACCCTTCAACGGCCCTGCTTGAGGTGCTTGATCCGGAGCAGAACTCAAAATTCCATGACAACTATGTGGATTTTGACTACGACCTCTCCAAAATCCTCTTCATCGCCACGGCAAACTCCTTGTCCACTATTTCAGCCCCGCTGCTTGACCGCATGGAGGTTATCGAGATCGGGGGATATGTGGCGGAGGAGAAGGTCAATATCGCTCTCGGGCATCTGTGGCCCCGCGTGCTTGCTGACCATGGGTTTGAAAAGGATGACGTCACCCTTACACCGGAGGGCGTGAGGTGTGTCATCGACCTCTACACACGCGAATCGGGTGTGCGCCGGCTTGAGAAAAAGTTGGCTTCGATCGCAAGGAAACTTGCCAGAAGCCGTGCTATGGATGAGGATTATCCCAAGCAAATCACTCCGGAAGAGGTGAAGAAATATCTAGGCAAACAGGAGGTATACCCGGAGGTGTATGATTCCAATGATTACGCCGGAGTTGTCACCGGACTGGCATGGACTTCCGTAGGGGGCGAGATTCTCTTTATCGAGTCCTCCCTTTCGTCAGGCAAGGAGGGAAAGCTCACGCTCACCGGCAACCTGGGAGATGTCATGAAGGAGTCGGCCGTCATAGCCCTCCAATATCTCAAGGCCCATGCATCACGGTTCGGCATAGATCCCGAGGCTTTTGCCAAAAACGAGGTGCATATCCACGTGCCGGAGGGCGCGGTGCCCAAGGATGGCCCGTCGGCGGGTATCACCATCACCACCTCCCTCACCTCCGCTCTCACCGGCAGACGCGTGCGTGACAAGATAGCCATGACAGGAGAGATAACCCTGAGGGGCAAGGTGCTTCCCGTGGGTGGAATACGTGAGAAAATTCTTGCGGCACGCCGCGCAGGGATCACGGAGATCATCCTTTCTACAAAAAACCGCAGGGATGTCGAAGAGATTCCTGCGGCCTATCTGGAGGGATTGAGTTTCCGGTATGTGGACAGAGTGGAGGAGGTGCTTGATTATGCCCTCCTCTCGGAGCAAGCGCCCCATCAATGATTGTCTGCCGGTTTCTCCGGCATGGGTTGTCCGGGCTGGACACCCTTTTTCCTACGGCCGCGGTGATGTCTTTTTCGCTGCGGCCGATCATTTTGTTGTTCGGGTCTGCCGGAACCGGTGGTATTCTTGGCTTCGCCGGTAATCACCTTTGATTCTTGGGCCGTGGACTTTGAGTCTGTCTTTCCGGATCTTCTGCAGCCCCCTCTGCCCTGTCCCCGGCCTCTGTTGTTGCGGTTTCCTCTACCTCCTGCACCGCTGCTGCGGCGATATTCCGGCGCGGCGTCAAGACCCTCGGGCATCGGCTCCTTCTCAACCTCTTTCTCAAGGAAACGCTCGATGTTGCGGAACTTCCCTATTTCCTTTTCGTTGACAAACGTGATGGCGCGGCCATCCCTGTCGGCACGAGCCGTGCGTCCCACGCGGTGCACATAATCCTCCGCCTCATGGGGCACATCGTAATTGATGACCAGCTCGATGTCGTCGATGTCAATGCCGCGTGCCACGATGTCCGTTGCCACGAGCACGTTTATGCGACCTGCCTTGAAATCAAGCATCACCTCCTCGCGCTTGCTCTGCTCAAGGTCGGAGTGCATCTCCCCTACCTTCACGTGCAGTTGCTTCACGGCGCGGGCAAGTTCTTTTACCTTGAGTTTTGACGAAGAGAACACGATCACCTTCTCCGGAGCGATCTGCCGGAAGATGTGGCGCAGTATGTCGAGTTTCTGCGTCTCATAGCAGATATAGGCTGACTGCTTGATTTTCTCAGCCGGCTTCGAGACTGCGAGCTTTATCTCCACGGGGTCCTTTAGGATGGAATTGGCGAGCTGCTGGATCTTCTGGGGCATCGTGGCGGAGAAAAGGAGAGTCTGGCGTTCCTTGGGGAGCCGGGCCACAATCTGCATGATGTCGTCATAGAAACCCATGTCAAGCATACGGTCAGCCTCGTCAAGAATGAAGAATGACACCTTGGAAAGATCAACATATCCCATCGAGAGGTGGGCCAAGAGACGGCCGGGAGTGGCTATCACCACGTCGGCGCCCGCCTTTAGGCTCTTGCGCTGCTGCTCGTAGGTGTGGCCGTCCGTGCCGCCATAGACCGGCATACTGCTGATGGGGAGAAAATATGAGAAACCCTGCATCTGCTGGTCGATCTGCTGTGCGAGTTCGCGGGTCGGAGCCATGATCACGCAATTCACGGCATCATCGGGATACTGGTATGTGGAAAGAAGGTCTATCACCGGCAGAAGGTAAGCGGCGGTTTTGCCGGTACCGGTCTGTGCGCATGCAAGCAGATCGCGTCCGTCGAGCACGGCCGGAATGGCCTTCTCCTGAATCGGAGTGCACTCGTCAAAGTGCATGTCCCAAAGGGCATCCATCACATCGTCATTCTCAAGCAGTTCGTCAAATCTCATATATAATTATGGTAAGTAAGTATCCAAATTTAAACGATATAATCAAAAGTAAGTGCTCACTTGATCTTTTATACAATCTGCGGCTTCTTTTTTGCCGCTTTCAGCTTGTCGCTCAGTCGCATAGCTCGCTATGCTCCCTCTCTCCGCACAGAAATCGTCTAAAAAACAAGCTCGCATATTGTATAAATTAAATTTGAACACTTACTTATCTTTTTCTCAGGTTGTTCAATACCCCGCCCCACATAACTAACGCCGGGCTTTAACATTTCTTGTAAGATCGGGCGCGATTTATCGCGTCCCTACCCGTTTGGAAACGATTTAATCAAAATTCGGGAATGAAATTTTTATGTTGGTCAAAAGTGCGTGAAATTGGATGATATGGTGGTTGTAACAGTTTCGTAATATAAGTGTAACAGTAATTTAACAATTGTAAGTGTTACAATATCAATTAGTTGTGAGATTGTTCACGGATTTTGGGAAAAGTGTGAAATTTTTTCAAAACAATCAACAAAACCTCATGTTATACTGATACAAACACGAACTAAACTTCAATAACAACAACTACACAACATGGCAACCAAGGAAACTTTCAAACAGCGTCTCGTAGCTCTTCAGGGCAATCTT
>CAMWLC010000023.1 GCA_947174995.1 uncultured Porphyromonadaceae bacterium | reverse complement strand
CCCCGGCAATGTTTTTACGTGACTCATCCGCCGCACGCTTGCGTGAGGTGGATGAAATCCTCCACGCCGAGGCGTTCGGGTCTCTGACCGAGGATGGGATCCTCCAATATCGGAGAACCGGGAGGGATAAGTCCCCCGAGGGAATTGCGCAGTGTCTTGCGGCGCTGACCGAAGGCAGTCTTCACCACGGTCTTGAATTTCTTCTCGTCGCAGCCCAACGACGTGCGGGAGTTGCGTACGAGCCTTATGACACCGCTCCGCACTTTCGGCGGCGGGTTGAACACACCCGGCTCCACGGTGAAGAGATACTTGCAGTCATACCAGGCCTGCAGCAGCACCGACAGTATGCCGTAGACCTTTCCTCCGGGAGCCGCGCATATCCTCTCGGCCACCTCCTTCTGAAGCATACCGGCCACTACGGGAATCCGTTCGCGGTTATCGAGCACCTTGAAGAATATCTGCGACGATATATTGTAGGGATAATTGCCTATCAGGGCGAACTCCCTGCCGTCAAAGAGATCGGCCAGGTCAAGGCGGAGGAAATCACCCTCCACCACCGTGAGGTCGGGCATCTCACGATGGAGATAATCCACGCTCTCGCCGTCAAGCTCGATGGCCTTGACATCACGTCCGGTCTCCAGGAGGAAGCGCGTCAGCACCCCCATGCCGGGGCCTACTTCCGCCACGGGGAGCGCTCCCCACTCATTTCCATTATCCCCGAGTGCTTCGGGCGATATGGTTGCGGCTATGCGCCGCGCCACGTTCAGGTCGGTGAGGAAGTGCTGACCGAGGGCTTTCTTTGCTCTTACCTGTTTGGTCATCTGTCAGTCGGGATCTTACTGAAATTTCTTCGCTATGGTTTTGGGCACGGCGTTGCGGTTGACGCAAACGCTGATGGTCTTGTCGAGGAAGAAGGGTTCGGAGACATATAAGTAGCCGCCGTATAGCTGGTTGGTGTCCCAGGAGTTCTTCACCTTATAATAGCGATTGCCCTCCTGATCGGTGGCGTATCCGATGATTGTCATGCCGTGGTCATCGGTGGTGTCGTAATTGTCAAAGCCCTTCTGACGGCTTTCCTGAGTGACGGCCACCTCTTTCACAGGGCCTTTGATGTCAAACTGGGAGGCTTCGCGATCCTTGTCGGAGAGCTGCACCCAGCGGCTCAGTTCCGTGCCGTCCATATCGGCCTCGTCCTTTGGCTCGGGAAGCACGGCATAGCCCTGGCGCCATTTGAATCCACCTTCCGACACATCTGCCGCCCAGCCGATGCTGTATCCGTTGTCAAGGGCGTTGTCCACTATGGCCTTCATATCCTCCAGGGGCACATTCATGCTTTCCGCCCAGAGCCAGTTGTCGGGAATTTCGATTGCGAAAGGCTTGTAGAAGGGATGATGGGTATAGCTCGTGATGGAGATGAAATCCTCGGGAGCGATGCCCATTTCCTTGGCCCAGGACTTCGGGGTGTATTTCTTTCCGTTCCAGGTGAACTCCTCGGGAGCCTTTCCGAGATATGCGTCGAGTATCGATTCGAAGCCCTTTTCCCACGCTGTGGAGAGATGCTTGTTGCCGTTTTTCATCACCCCGTTGAGGTAGCCCTCGAGAGCGGCATACATCTCGTAGTGGGAGTGCTTCTTCTCTCCGTATTCAAGACCGGCATACACCTCTTCGGGCACGGCGCCGTAATTGTCCATGGCGTAAAGCACATCAGCAAACGAACCTCCTTGGGCGAAATTGATTTTACCCCCGGTGCGGATATACTTGCGGGCCTTGTCGATATAGCAGTTGCGCACGGT
This sequence comes from uncultured Porphyromonadaceae bacterium, assembly GCA_947174995.1. Classification (GTDB taxonomy): domain Bacteria; phylum Bacteroidota; class Bacteroidia; order Bacteroidales; family Muribaculaceae; genus Lepagella. Next base: position 36,820 of record CAMWLC010000023.1, on the reverse strand, counting down.
CCACATCTCGGAGATGTCAAGCTCGGGCTTACCCTTGCGCATAAGCTCGTCCTCGATCATGGAGGTGCCGGAGAAGGCCCAGCATGTTCCGGACTTGTTCTGGTCCTTGACAGGAGTGGTGCGGACTACCTTCACATCGGTGAAAGTGAAGCCCGTGGAGTCGGGCACTACGATTTCGGGATCTTCCATCGCCGGGGCCTCCATGTATGTGGCGGAGGCGGCGAGGCCCGAGAGCAGAAGGGATGCAAAAAGCAGGTGTCTCATGGTCATATAGTATGACAGGTGTTACTGAATAGATTATTACTTCAAAATTACTCATAAAAAGTGCGTGCGCCAAAAATTCGGCTGTTTTTTTGGCGCACGCACTTGAAAATTCATAAGTTGATGTCAAAAATTAATATCATTTTTAAAATCTTTTAAATAATACGCCTTATCTTTCATATTTTTTATTTAAATTTGCGCATCCATTAACAATCGCCGTTTGATGACCTGGAAAAGCTATCAATCGGTAAAATTTAAATTTTCCAAACCATACACTTGCAACATGAAAAAAATTCTTCTGTGCGGAGTCATTGCTTTGGCCGTGGGCATAACTTCCTGCAACTCCCTTCGTCACACAGCCACGACTGTTGATGTCAACACGGAACTTTTCAGCCGTTCAACAGCCGATCTGAAAGTCTCCTCCAACAAAATCTCCTACACCCTCAAGCCCACCAAAGCCATGCGTAAAGCCGGAGAGAAGGCTGTGATCGAGACTGCCGTGGCAGAAGCCCTTAAAGCCAACGGAAACGCGGATGTGCTTGTCGGCATGCAGTATGAGATAAAGAAAAGAGGCAAAAAGGTCAAGTATGTGACAGTCACCGGCTATCCGGCCTCATACGTAAACATCACTCCGATCAGATAAAACCCCGCGTAGCATGAAAGTAAAAAATGCATTCGTCATCGCGGTAACATCTCTTCTTTTTGCATCATGCACAACCTTGCGCTCAACTTCCGATACAGCGCAAGTGGAGACAAGAATAGTCAGCTTTACCGTAGCCGATCTGGCTGTACAGCCACAAAAAGTGAGCCGCACCACCACTTGGAGTTACGATCCGTTTAATCGTACTTCAGATGATGTGCGTAAATCCAATACCGAAGCCGAACTTCTCAAGGAAGTGGAATGTGATGTGCTTCTCGAACCTCAGTATATCATAAAGAAAGATGGATTCCTGCGCGGCGGTTCCATCACAGTCACCGGATATCCTGCCAAATATACCGATTTCCACAAAATGACTCCTGAAGAAGCCGAGTTAGTCAAAAAAGCTTCCTGTGGCGACAAAAAGACCAAGAAAAGAAAGAAATGGCTTATTTTCTGATTCCCGGAAAATGTTGGCACATTTCATGACATACCACAAATTCCCCGTTGCGCCGGGTTCCGGCACAACGGGGAATTTTGGAATATATCGCACGCGAGATCCCTGCTTGCTGTCTGCAAATCAATCCTGATAGAGGAAGGCGGGAAAATCCGAGAATAAAACAGTATCTACTGAGCTGATGTTTCAAAATCGTTAAACTTTGCAAACGGTTTCAACCGTTTTTGTCCCACGGGTGTTCAACAGATACAAAAGCAAGAATTCGTTTCATGATGTTAGGTTAGTTAGTTAGTTAAGTATTATGGAAAACATGACAATCGGCCCGCTGAGACAGCGGGCCGATTGCCGTATATACATGATTCGGCCGTCGCCGCATCATGATGAAAAAAGGAATCAGCGTGATTTGAGATATTCGATGGAGTTTTTGGCCAGCTTGAGCACGTTGTCCTGGCAGGAGTTGTTCTTGGGACGGGCCGAGATGTCGGGAGTGCCGTCGGGGTTCCTCATGGAGAACTCGCATCCGCCGTTGCCGATGCAGAGCACAGTGCCCTTGAATTCGGTGTTGCCCTGAGCGGCCTCCCACACGTTGAGCTGCGACACGAAATCAATCTGCGAGTCCCAGGTGCCGAGAGGCGTGATGCCATATATCTGAGTGAGGGCGTCGTAGCACTCCTCCGACTGCGCGTCAAGACCGGTGAGCACTGCGGGGATATTGAAGTACAGGCAGTTGTGGTCTTCCGTCCAGCCCGGTCCCTTGAAGGCTATGAGCTTCGTGCGGTCGTTGGTCTCGATATCCATGCCGCGGAAGACAGGGTGAGTGGAAGCATCCTTGGTGAACTTTCCACCCGGATTGAGTGCCACGGCCATCTTCCAGGTATCGCCGTTCATGCCGCCGCGGCCGATGCCGATTGCATGGTCGTTGGAGCGGAGCATATCCTTCTCTATGCGACCGAGGGTGCCGATATAGGCTGTGGCGTGGCTCCAGAGGAGGAGATTGCCGCCGGCGGCATACCAGTTGCGCACGAAGGGTGTAGCGGCCTCCACTGTTGCGGGCATGTTGAACACATCATCCTCCGTCTTCTCCTCAAGGTCTCTGAGCCAGAAGAGCACGCGGTAAGGCTCGAGAACGGCATCGGAGTTGATGTCGCCGAAATATACGTAACGGGCACCGGGATACTCGGACTTGAACCAGAGCCACGCACTCGCCTCATCGTCGTCACCCTCGGAGAGAAGGGCAGCCTCGGTGGGATATTCGCTCAGGAAGCCGATGGCGGTCTTGCCTATCTTGAGCGAAGCCGACATGGGGAGCGACTTGCCCTCGGCATTGGAAGCCGTGACGGTGACAGTCCATTCCTCGCCATACTTTACATTATTCACCGTGAAAGCATCGGCATTTCCTGCCAGAGTCTCGGTGATGGTACGGGTGCCGTCAGTGGCAGTCAGGAGTGTCTGCGTGGCGTCGGACGAGGGTGTCCAGGTCACCTGCATATCATAGCCCGTGCCTGTCTCGGTCTGGGCGAGAGTGAGGTCGCCCACCGAGTAAGCGCCGGGGCGCGTGTAGCGCTTGATCACGCCCGAAGAGAGATTGGTGCCGTCGGAGAGCTTGAATATGTAGGTGTAGGGCACCTTTGTCTCCACATTGTGATGGATGAAAGTGCCGTCGGATGAAACCTCCGAGCCGGTCATCTGCCCGTCGCGCAGGATAGTGACGAGCATTTCCTTTCCCTCCTGGGGAGTCCAGGACCATACGTAGTCATTGTCCACCAGCTCACCCTTGAGGGCATCCTCGGAAACGGGAGCGAGCACGGGGGCTACGATATCGTAATCCTTGTCCTGGCAGCCGGCCAGAAGAAGTCCGGCTGCCAGTATTGAGAGATAATTATGCTTTTTCATTGCTGGAATCAATTATAGTTCTTGTTCTGTTTGTAGAGTCCGGGCACATAGTAGAGCTGGTTGTAGGGCACGGGATAGAACTCGTTCTTGCCGGCCGTGTAGTAGGCGTCCTTGTAGTACTGTCCGTACTTCACGCCGTCATACTCTGACTTCTCCTCCTTCTTGAAGTAGGCGTTGAGCGTCTCGGACGCTATGCCCCAGCGGCGAAGGTCGAAATAGCGGCTGCTCTCCATGGCCATCTCCAGACGGCGCTCCCAGCGCAGACGCAGACGGGCCTTCTCCTTAGTGTCGAAATCGGAGGCGGGATAGAGGGCGATCTCGCAGAAGTCCTTGGCGTAGGCGATGTGCTTGTCGATAGAGTTGGCGGCACGCTGACGGATGTCGTTTATGATGGTGCGGGCCTCCTCGGTGCGTCCCAGCTCGATGAGTGCCTCGGCACGCATCAGCATCACGTCCGTGTAGCGGAACACATAGTCATTCATTGCGAAAGCCTGCCACGAGCCCTCGAAGGTCTCGCCTGCGCTGCGCTGCGGCACCTCCTTGAGGGAAGTGTAGAAGCCGTAGGTGTTGGGCGTGCGGGAATTGTTGAGGGTCAGGGTGTATTCATCCTCATACTTGTAGGGGAAAGTCGGCATACCCACGGTGTGGAACAAACGCGGATCCCACTTCTGGGCATCGTCCTCACCCATCACGGGATAGGCATTGGTGGCGTCATAGTCCTCGAACATCGGCAGACCGTTGCGGGTCTTGTAGGCATTCACGAGGTTCTGCGAGGGCTTGTGGAAGTCCCAGCCGCATGACCATATACCCCAGCAGCCGTTGAGAGTGTTCGACCAGTTGGCGCGGCCGAAGCGGGTGTTGTCTTCGGTGTATTGCGAAGTCTGGACGGCAAACACGGATTCGGAGCTGTTCTTGTATTCGGGGAGGAAGATGTCGCCGAAATCTGCCAGATAATCATACTGGGAATTGGCCACTACATCGGTGTATTCCACCACCTTCTTCATGTATTCCTCGTTGATGAAGTCCACACCGTCGGTAGCCTCGTATCCGTCGCCCCATGCGAGGGTGAGATAGCACTTGGCCAGATAGGAAGCCGCCGCGATCTTGTTGGCGCGTCCGCCACCGTCGGTCACTTCAGCCGGGAGGGCATCGTAGGCGAGCTTGAACTCGTTGATCACCTTCTCGAAGAGCTCCTCGTAGGTGAACTGGGTGTTGGAGGTCTTCTCCTGGGCGTTTTCCTGAAACACTTTCTCATCGATCCAGGGTATCTGGCGGAACATGGTCAGCAGCTTGAAGTAGCTGTGGCCGCGCAGGAAATGCACCTCGCCTATGCGCTGGGCAGCCGTCTTCTCGCCGAGCTTCTCCACGCCGTGCTCCTGGAGGGATACCAAGGCGCGGTTGCAGCGCGAGATGTTGCAGTAGAGGCGATACCAGAGTTCGTCGAGCTCACCGGGAGTGGAGGTCAGCGTAGACCATATCTCCATGGGGTGATAGCCGGTGTCGGTCGTGCCGCCGCCACCCTTGAGGCAGTCGTCGGAACCGAGGTCGCCATAGGGCCAGAGGTTGAAGGGGTAGTTGTACCAGCAGTCGCCGAGAGCGGCGTATGCCGAGTTGACCATCTTTTCGGGCTGGGAGTATGCGAGCTCACCGTTCACCACGCCCGTGGGGGGCACATCGATGAAGTCATTACATCCGGTCATGCCCAGAGCGGCCAGGGAGAGAAGTAATATCTTGAAGGATTTCATAATGATTCGGATTGTTGTTGATTTTGTATTAGAAATCTACCTGGAGACCGAAGGAGAAGGAGGTCGGGATGGGGTATGCCCACGCGGGGTTCTCGGGGTCGGTGCAGGTGAGGCTGCTGCTCTTGATGGTGAGCAGGTTCTGGCCGGAAACATATACACGGGCCTTGGTCATGCGCATTTTGGCGGCGATGGCCGAGGGGAGTGTGTAGCCTATCTGGAGGGTGCGCAGCTTGGCGTAGGAGCCGTTCTCCACGAAGTAGGAGGAGGTGCGTCCCTCGTCACCCTTGTTGTCGGTGGTCAGCATCGGGATGGTGGAGCCCGTGTTGACATTGGGAAGCCATCCGTCAAGCACGCGGACACCCTTGTTGCTGCCGGCGTCGGTGACGCTCCAGAAGTCATTCTGGAATTTCTGGTTGTTGTACACATCCTGGCCGAGCACACCCTGCCAGAACATCTGGAAGTCAAAATTCTTGTAGTTCAGCTCCACATTGAGACCGAAGGAGAGGTCGGGCACGGGATTGAAAATCCAGGTCTGGTCATCGGCGGTGATCTTGCCGTCGCCGTTGAGGTCGGCATACTTCATGCCGCCGACACGGGCGTTGTCCTGGCCGTAGGCGAGCACTTCCTCCTGCGACTGGAAGAGGCCGTCAAACACATATCCGACAATCGAGCCGTAGGGCTTGCGCGACTGCACGAGGTTCTGGGTAGTGGTGTGGGCGTAGGAGCCGGTGGTGGTCAGGGGGAGGTAGGTGACACGGTTGCGGAAGAAGTCGAGATTGAGCGAAGCGCGGTATGTCAGGCCGCAGGCGAGTTCGTCGCGCCAGCCGACCATGAACTCCATACCCCAGTTGCGCAGCGAAGGACCGTTGAGCCATGAGGCGCCGCCCTCACCCACGGAGCCGAGATAAGCCGGGATGATGAGCATATCCTTCACATCCTTGATGTAGGCGTCAAACGTACCGGTCAGGCGGTTGCGGAAGAGTCCGAAGTCGATACCGGCGTCATACTGTATGGCGGTCTCCCACTTCAGGTTGGGGTTGGCGGTCTGGCTCGCATAGTAGCCCGAGGGGAAGACACCGCTCTGCTGGAGCAGCAGGTCGTAGGCGGTGGAGGTCACGCGGTCGTTGCCGTAATCGGCGATATAGAGTGCATAGCGTGCGGTGTTGGAGATGGCCTGGTTACCGGTCTTACCCCATGTGAGGCGGAGCTTGAGTTCGTCAAGCCAGTCGGCCTTGCGCAGATGCTCGGAGATGCGGTAGCCGAGGCTGGCGGCGGGGAAGGTACCGTAGCGGTTGTTGCTACCGAAGCGTGAGGAACCGTCGCGACGGATGGTGAAGGAGGCAAGCAGCAGGTCGCGCCAGTTATAGTCTATCTTTCCGAAGAAAGAGGCCAGTGCGTATGCTGACTTGTTACCTGTGGCACGCTCCACGCCGGAAGAGGCATCGGGATACATGTAGTCAGGAGTCTCGATGTCATAGTTCTCGTTGTAGGCTGCGAAGTCTATGCGGCTCTGACGGAAGAGCTCCATACCGGCCAGGACGGTGAAGCGATGCTCGTCCTTGATGTTGAAGTTGTAGTTGGCCGTGTTTGACCATGTCCACTTCGAGTCGTTGGCCTGCGAGAGGGTCGTGGAGTTGGTGTCGTTATTGACGATGTCGCTGTGGAAGGTGTAGTTGTAGCTGTGGATGAAGGCGGCATCGTAGTCAATACCGAAGTTGGAACGCAGCACGAGGCCCTTGATGGGGCGGATGTCGATATATGCGTTTCCGAAGAGACGCCACACGTTCAGGGCGTTGTTCTTGTTGAAGGCCAGCTCGCGGAGGGGGTTCTGGCGGTCAGGCATACTTCCCACGGGGCCGCCGTAGGTGGTGCCGTCTATCTCGAATACGGGGATGATGGTGGACATCTTGAGGGCGTTCTCAAGAGGCTGGCAATCCACTTGGTCGGTGTAGGTGAGGGTGAAGTTCTCTCCCACGCTCACCACCGGAGAGATGTTATATGAGGAGTTGATGCGGGCGGCGAAGTTCTCGAAGTTGGTGTATTTCAGGATACCCTCGTTGCGCTTGTAGCCCAGGGAGAAGAAGGTCGTTCCCTTGTCGGAGGCATGAGACACGGAAGCATCGTAGTGCTGCGAGAAGCCTGTGCGCGAGATTTCGTCGAGCCAGTCGGTGTTTGACATCATCATCGTGCGCTTGTTGTTGATGAATCCGTCATACATACCGTTGACCATATAGTTCTGATATTGCCCGGTGGCGATATTGTAGACCGAAATGGGGTATCCGGAAGCGGCATTGAGGTTCAGGCCGTAGCTGGAGGCGTATGCGGCCGGGTCAAGACCGTCGTTGAGAGCGGCCTGAGCCATGGCGGTGGCATATCCCGGGGTGTCGAGGAGCTTCATTTTCGACTGCGAGGAGTAGAACTGCGTGGTGAAGTTGGCCGAGAAGCTCACGTTGATCTTGCCGTCGCCGGAGTTCTTGCCCTTCTTGGTGGTGATGATGATCACACCGTTGGCTGCACGCGAACCGTAGATGGAGGCCGAAGCCGCGTCCTTGAGCACCTGCATGCTCTCGATGTCGTTCATGTTGAGCGAATTGAGAGTGGCCGTGGTAGGAACACCGTCAATAATGAAGAGGGGGTCCTGCGAGGCGTTGAAGGAGCCGATACCGCGTATACGTACCGAACCTGCGCCGCTGGGCGAGCCGTTGGCCGTCACGGTCATACCGGGAATCTTGCCCTGGAGGGCACGCATCGGGTCGCTGTCGGAGCTGGTCTCGAGAGACTTGGTCGACACCACTGACACGGCGCCCGTGAGGTCAGCCTTTCTCACCGTCTGGTATCCGACCACGACCAGCTCGTCGAGCACGTCGGAGTCTTCATCCATATACACGGTCATATCGGGGCCGGCCTTCACCTCTATGGTCTGATAGCCCACGTATGAGATTTTAAGGAGCGACCCCTCCGGGACAGAGAGGCTGAACCCACCGTCGATGTCGGTGGAAGTGCCTTGATTGGTGACTTCGCACATCACGGTGGCGCCGATGAGTGGTTCGTCGTCAACACGTGAATAGACCGTGCCCCGCGCGGTCATCTCCTGTGCGTGCGCCGTGACTGCCATTATGAGCAGCAGCAGGACGCTGAGGATTCCTTTTTTCATGCAGTGTTAGTTTTAGTTAAATTTTACGTGGCAAAGTTAACACCGGCATGTAAAGGGCGTGTATTACGCATGTTGACTTCCATATCAATTTTATGGAGTGTCCGATTTTATCACAATCATTGCGGTTTTTTTGCAAAGCGTACCCCTTGCTTTAACATTTTTTGCGTGTAGGAGTCTTGATGTCACATTTGTTGCATCGGATGTCACGGATGTTGCATACCCCTGTTATTGAGCGTTTTCAGCGTCGCGCCTCGGAGGGTGTGTGGCCGAATGTCTCGCGGTAGCACTTCGAGAAATAGGCCGGGGAGGTAAATCCCGATTCGAAGGCGATTTCCCCCACTGTCTTCTCGGTGGTGCGCAATAAGGTGCGCGCGTGGCGCAGGCGCATGTTGCGAATAATCTCCACCGGGGTATAATTGGTGATGGCCTTTATCTTTCGCGTGAGCTGCGACTGGCTAAGCCCGATCTGTCCGGCGATGTAGTCGATGCTGAGCTCGGGATCGTGGAGGCGCGCCCTCACAATCTCGGTGAAGCGGTTGTAGAAATCGCTCTCCACATCGTTGGGAGCCGGTGAGGCAGGGAGTTCCCGGCGCTTCTCCTCGGGAGCAGCCGTGTGTCCGCTCTCGGCGAAGAGACGGCGTATGCGGCGGCGGTTGAGCAGCAGGTTGCGGCATCTGGAGGCCAGCACTTCGGGAGCGAAGGGCTTCGGAAGATAGGCGTCCACACCGCTCTCGTATCCGGCCACACGCTGGCTGTCGAGCGAGCAGGCCGTGAGCATAAGCACCGGGATATGGGAGGTGGACACCTCTTCGCGCAGACGCTTCACACACTCCAGTCCATCCATGACGGGCATCATGACATCGCATATTATTATATCCGGCACATATTTCACCGCCATTTTCACTCCTTGCTGTCCATCCGAGGCGCAGATGATATTGTATTCCTCGCCGAGCAGGTCGGATATCATGGAGCGGATGTCGCGGTTGTCGTCGATGATGAGGAGCAGCGGTTTTTCCTTGTCGAATGAGCGGCTGTCATCTTCGCTGACGCCAAGCTCCGTGGCTATGTCTTCCGGTCTGATATGTCGGTCAGGGGTCTCCTGCTCTGCCGCCGCGCAGTGGCGCAGCGGCAGAGTGACGGTGAATACGCTCCCCTTACCCGGCTCGCTCTTCACCTCGATGGTGCCTCCATGCAGCTCTATGAAGGCCTTCGTGACGGCAAGTCCGATGCCGGAACCGAAGGGCACGGAACGGTGCGCCTGGAAAAAGCGGTCGAAGATATGTGTCTGGTCCTCGGGTGAGATGCCGATTCCGGTGTCGCTGACCGAAATGGTGAGCGTATCGCCGCCACTGCGGCAGTCCACATGTATCCTGCCGTTGTCGGGAGTGTGTTTAAGGGCATTGCTCATAAGATTGAAAAACACCCTTTCGAGTTTCTCCACATCCATGGCGCACACGATTCCCCCCTCCGGAGAGATGGTGCAACTGATTTTAATATCGCGCCGGCGTCCTGCCTCCATGAAATCATCTGTCCACAGACGGATGAGGCGTCCGGCATCCACCTCGCTGAGATGAAGATCCGCCTTGCCGTTCTCATATTTTCTGAAGTCAAGTATCTGATCGATGAGGCGGCGCAGTATATTGACGTTGCGCCGCGCCGTCTGCATCAGCGAATTGTGGCGCGGAGTCAGATAGTCGGCGTGTGCCATCTCCTCCACGGGTCCGGCCACGAGGGTGAGGGGGGTGCGCAGGTCGTGGGAGACATTCGTGAAGAAGGTCAGTTTCGACTGAGTGGCCTCCTCAAGGCGGTTATATAGCACCTGCTGCTTGGCCTTCTCCTCCTTGAGGCGCACATTGCGTTCCTCCAGGGCGGCACGCTGTCGGCGGTAGATGGCCACAGCCCTGAGCGACACGAATGTCACCACTCCGAGAAGCAACGCTATTATCAGCACGGCATAGAGCAGCAGGCGTTGGGCCGTGTTACGGTCCAGATACTCATGGAGCTTGCCGCGCATGAGCTTGATGCGGTCGGTCTCGAGATTCAGCAGACTGTCCTGGGCCAGCATTATCTCCGCGTTGGTGCGGTCAATCGGGGGGAGCGGGGGTGTGAGATTGATGCGGTCGTATGGTTTCCCCTCAAGGATATTCACCGCGAGGGCCATCAATCGCTCTCCCTCCGTGGGATAGAGGAAGGTGGCCGTAAGGCGACCGTCGCGCACACCCCGTATTCCTATATGCGGCACTCCGTCTATACCCAGCACGGTGATGTCGTCGCGTCCTCTCTCGCGGGCGGCCTTCTCTGCTCCGAGAGCCATATAGTCGGTGTGGGCGTATATAAGGTTGATCTCCGGGTGAAGGGCGAGTATGGAGTCGGCGAGGGCATACGCTAAGGAGTCCTGCCACATAGCGCTCACCGAGGCCACTATTTCGGTGCCGGGAGAGGCGGCCATGGCATCGGAGAAACCCTTGTGGCGCCGTATGGCGGGAGAGGAGTCTGGTGGTCCCTGGATCTCCAGGGCGCGTATGGGGCGATCCATCACCGTGAGCGCATATTCACCCACCGATTTAGCCAGTGCGTAATTGTCCACCTCGAGATGAGCCGTGAAGTCATCTCCATCCAGAGTCCTGTCGAAAGTCACTACCGGAATCCCCTTCTCGCGGGCTTTTCTCACAGTAGGCATTATGTCGGTGGCATCGTGAGGAGATAGTATGATCAGGTCACACCCCTCCTCGATGAACTTCTCCACATCCTCCCTCTGCCGCCCGGAGTTATTGTTGGCCGAGCGGAAGTCAAGCTCCACATTCTCATGAAACATGGCGCCGCGCTCTATGTCTTCATTGCTTTTCTGGCGCCAGTAGTCATCACTGGGCTGCGAAATCCCGATGCGGTATTTAGGACCGGAACCTTCCCCGCCGCATCCTGTGGCGAGACAGAAGGCCGAGGCGACCCACACTCCGGCAATTGCCTTACGTATAAAAGAGATTGCTTTCATAAGTGACAAGAATATGCAAATTTACGTTTTTTAGGAGTGTCAACCAAACTCTCCGCATCTTTTTTTACAACTTTCACACCCCATCTCCCCGGGGCGCGGTATTGCAGGAGAGAATGAAAGTTTGTAAATTTGCAGTCGATTTCAGAGTTTTCTCAGGTAAGTTAGACACACAGACGGTTTATGAAGCGACTTATGGTGATCATCAACCCCATTTCGGGAACGGCGTCCAAGGAGGGCATCGAGGAGTCGATACGTCAGGATGCGGCGCAATATGGTTTCGAGACCATATTCCGCTACACGCGCAAGCGAGATGACGCCACCGGCTTTGCCCGTGAGGCGATAGCTCAGGAATACTACGGTGTTCTCGCATGCGGTGGAGACGGCACCGTCAACGAGACTGCACGCGCCCTCTGCGGCTCGGGAGTGGTGATGGGCATTATCCCCATGGGGTCGGGCAACGGCCTGGCACGTCACCTCAACATCCCCCTGACCGTGCACGGAGCCATGCGCGTGGTGGGTGAGGATCGTGTGCTTGACTGCGACTACGCCACTGCCAACGGACGCCCCTTCTTCTGCACCTTCGGAGTGGGGTTTGACGCCGCCGTCACCGAGAAATTCAACAAGGGCCACAAGCGCGGCCTCTCCACATACGTGCAGACCACGCTGGACGAGTTTATCAAATACCGCTCCGAGGAATATGTCATCATGGCCAACGGCAAGGTCATTTCGGAAAGCGCTCTTCTCGTGGCCGTCTGCAACGCTTCCCAATACGGCAACAACGCCTACATCGCCCCCTCCGCCTCAATCAAGGACGGTCTGCTTGACGTCACCATCATCCACAAGGGCAATCCCCTCCAGACGGCTCTTGCCGGTCTGGACATTCTCACGGGTTTCGTGGGCAAAACGGGCAATACCGTGACATTCCGCGCGCGTGACATCACAATCATCCGCCGCAATACAGGGCCGGCCCATCTTGACGGCGAACCGGCCACTATGGGTGACCGTATCGAGGTGACGTGTCATCCCGGACAGCTGCGCCTCTTCACCACAGCCCGCAAGAGTCAGTATCGCAAATGGCTCTCCCCCAGCATACCCATAGTGTCGCCTATCATCCTGACACTCCAGGACCTGGGGTATAAGATCACCAATCTCATACAACGCTGAATCTCCCCGTGCGCGGGATATTTTCTCTCTGACCCGGGCTTACGGAAGGGTGTGTAGAGCGTATGTGCACTCGCGCAGATAGCGTCCCAGGGCCTCGGCGTCGCCCTTGAAGCGTGCCTGTTCCTCCGGCATGACGGGCTCACCCACGGAGATGTGGATTCCCTTGTTCTTCTTGCCGAAAAGCTCACGCGGCAGCCACAGCGAGCGCAGCGGCCAGCAGGCATGGCCCAGAAAATTGAACCACAGCGTGTTGTTGCCGTGGAAATATATCGGAATCACCGGCACCTTGGCCCTGGCTATGATCTGAAGCACGGAGGGTTGCCAGGGACGGTCCACGAGAAAATTCTTCCAGTCTGACTTGCTCATCGCCCCGGCGGGGAAAAATCCCACAGGCTGCCCCTCCTTCAGCTGACGCAGGGCCTCGCGTATGCCGTTGACCGACACCTTGCGCTTGTTCGGATCAGCTGACGCGCTCTGGTCTACCTTTATGAAATTAGGCCCCATGGCCGAGATCTTGCCCAATATCATGTTTACCATCACCTTGTACTCGGGACGGTAGCGCGTCACGAGATTGATGAGCGCGATGCCGTCAAGGGCGCCGAAGGGATGGTTGGACACCGTGATGAAGGCACCTTGCGGAAAGCGTTTCAGGACATCCTCGTTGTCCACACGCAGGGGGGTGTGGAATTCCTCCTCTATGAGGCAGCGTGAAAATTCCGGCCCCGGGGTACGGCACCACCTGGCATGGACGGCGTTCACCTCATCGAGACGGAAGAAGTGCATAAGCCGCTTCACCAGTTTCTCATGTCCCTTGAGTTTGGGCACCATCTCCGTGATTTCCTCCAGAGTAAGGACATCGGGATGCACATCGTATTCCTTATATAGCTTGTCGTATTTCTCCTTCTCTTCCTGGGTCATAAGCGGGTTCTCAATTATTTTGTCGGGCGACTGCACCATGCTGCGTTTCAGCGTATGTAGTCGGCATATCTGTCAATAAAACGTCTGAACGGGGGAATAGGCATAAGCGCGTATTCGAAAATCACGAATCCGAGCAGAGTGCAGGCTATACCCCCCATTACGTCGAGGATATAGTGATGCGAGGTGTAGACGGCCGTGAACCAGATTCCGAGCGTCACCACTCCCAGCACGATTTTCCAGACCGTGGAGCTGTGTGCCCTTAGCGCGTAGATGAAGGCGCAGAAGGTGTAGGCTGAATGAAGCGAGGGCATCGCGGCGAATACGTTGGCGTTGCGGGCATACAGGGCATTGAAGATACCGAGTCCCGTCATGCGGTCGAAGGCCCCGAGTCCGGCCACGTCTCCCGGAGTGCCCGGCACGGCCTCGTAGCCGTGGAGCGCCACATACCACGGAGGAGCCGCCGGATGGATATAATAGCCCGCGAACCCGATGAGGTTCACCAGCAGAAACACCAGGGCAAAATGAAGATAGGGCTTTTTCTTACCGGTGAAATAGAGCCAAAGTCCGAAAAATATCGGCAGGGGCACCCAGCAGAGGTAGAACACTCCGGCCATGAAGTCCATGAATCCGGAGGTGTGGAGCCTCCAGAACTCGTTGGGAGTCAGTCTCACACCCTCCGGAGATGCGATTCCGAAGAGGGTTTTCTCAGTCTCGTAAAGACCCTGCACATCCACGGGGTTGACCTCATAATTGGGCAGGAGATTCATCCAGTCATAGGAGATGCCGAAGATGATGAAGGGGAGCAGGGCCACCGTGAGTCGGCGCGTGGAGGGGAGTATGAAATACATCCCGGCGATGACCAGGGCCATGACCACATGCTCCGGGCGGAAGCCTATGAAGAGCACTGTCACGCAGAGCCAGAGGGCCAGCGCGGCGAGACACCAGAGGGTCTCGCGGAGTGTCGGGCGGGAGTTGATGGCCATCACTTGCGGGTCTTGAGCTGGGACTTGGAGTGGGCGATACGTGCGAAAGCCGTGAGATTGGCGAAAACGGCTATTATGATCATGGCCACGTAGAGCACCATGTTGGCCCATTCCACGCCGCAGCTTCCGAGGATACCCGTCAGGAGCAGACCCAGGGCGGTCACAACCACTCTCTCGGGCCTCTGCATGAACCCTATCTTGCACTCCAGACCGAGTCCCTCGGCCCGGGCGCGGACATAGCTCACCATGATAGAGCCTATGACGGCCAGATAGGTGACAAGCGCCTCCCAGAGCGTACCGGCCATCATGAAGTAATAAGCTATGCCCCCGAGGGTGAAAAGTTCGCAATAGCGGTCAAGCACGGAGTCATACATGGCGCCGAAGGTGGAGGCCATTCCTCCCAGACGGGCCACCTGTCCGTCAAGCATGTCGAAGAGCGAGAATCCTATGATGAGACCCCCGGACCATATCACCAGATTCCAGGGGATGAGTCCGGTCTGCTGCGTGAGATAACCCGCATATACCATCACGGCGGCTCCGGCTATGTTGCCGAGCAGACCGATGGTGGTCACCATATTCGGGGTCATCCCGATGGCAATCATAAGTTTAACCAATGGATTTATGACAGCGTATATGCCCTGCTGCAGAGCATCGCGCATACGTTTTGCCGTGGTTTTGACACTCATTTGATTCTTATAAGTAGTTCTGAAAAATTAAACGATATTTGTTTTAAAGCAGTTCCTGAAAATCTTGAACCTTCATCCTTCATGCCATCAGCCAGTTGAGAAGCATCAGGAGCACTGCAGAGTATATTCCCGCCAGAATATCGTCCGCCATCATGCCGTATCCTCCGGGAAACCGCTCCATGCTGCGTATCCCCAGGGGCTTGAATATGTCGAAGAAGCGGAAGAGAGCCAGTGACACCACTATCTCCCACCAGGGGATGGCCGCCACGCCGGCGCAAAGCGGAAGGAGCGATATCCATTGCCCTACCGTCTCGTCGGCACACGCCGCCACGGGATCCTTACCCCAATATTTCTCGGACTCCGTGCTTGCCCATGTCCCGGCCCATGTGAGCAGCAGAGTGGCCGCGAGCGTCACCCAGAAATTCACCAAGGGCGACGCCCACAGATATAAGGGGAGCCAGAGGAGTATCGCAAGGAGGGCCCCCCATGTGCCGGGGGCCACGGGAAGGAAGCCCACTCCCAGGGATGTGGCTATGAGCTTGGGAAGCAGGGGGAAAGGTTTACCGGCTCTGTTAACGGGTCTTCGTGATTTCATTGCTGCGTCAGAAAAGGGGGATGAGGAGGGGAGGTCAGACCTTCACCTCGGGGTCGGATTCATTTTCAGGGTGATGAAATGTTATGAAGTTCATGAACCGTATGGCGTAGGGGTCAAAGGAATTGATACGATAGACGAAATATCGCTGGAGCAGGAAGTTCCAGGCCAGCGACACCACCAGCGAGACACCGAGGCGTGCGGCGGCGAAATATCCGTCAGGACGGAAGCCTATCTCCTCAAGCCACGTCCAGCGCTGGAGAAGCCAGTAGACGGCTTCCGTGCCGAAGGAGTTGAGCAGCAGGCTGCCGAGCCACACCATGGCGAACTTCACCACCACCGCTCTCCACGGGCAGTCCGTGGCGTGGAATGTGAAGCGGTAGGTCATGAGGCAGTTGACTATGCCGCCCGCCACAGCTCCGATGGCCGTGGAGAGCCATGGAGTCAGCGAGCACCACGCGAAGAGTGCGAAACTCACGAACATATCCGTCCATGATGACGCCTGCGACGAGACGGTGGAGCGCAGGAAAGTGAATACTATGGAGTCGCTGTGCAGCACTTTTCCCGCCACGCGATTGTGTGCAATGCGGTCTCCGGCCCTGTGCAGCCGGTCACTCGCTTTTTGCAGTGTTTCGTTCAGTTCTTTTTTCTTCACGGCGCTGATGACGTTAGGAAATGCAAAGTTAACATTTTTTTAGCTAACAATCGACATCTGTTTCCTTAAAAATGTCAGACCCCGTCTCAGTGTGCGTCAAGCCAGTTTTCCGCCACGCCGCAGGAGGCTGTGAGCGTCACCCTTCCGCTGTAAGCCTGCTCCATCAGTCGCGTGACCATCTCCTGCATCACCGGCAGTTCCTCGGGCACCACGTCGAAGTTGAGCTCGTCGTGCACCTGCATTATCATCCTTGACTTCAGGCCCCTGGCCTGCATCTCGTGAGATATGTCGACCATCGCACGCTTGATGATGTCGGCGGCCGCCCCCTGGATAGGAGCGTTGATGGCATTGCGCTCGGCATATCCCCTCACCACGGGATTCTTGGAATTGATGTCGGGCAGACGGCGTTTGCGCCCGATGGCTGTGGAGACATATCCCTGCTCGCGGGCCGTCTCCACCGCGCTGCTCATATATCTATGGATGGTGGGGAATGTGGCGAAATAATTGTCGATCAGCTCCTTCGCCTCTCCTCTCGGAATACCGAGCCTGCTGGCCAGACCAAAGGCGGAGATGCCGTAGAGAATACCGAAATTGGCAGTCTTGGCGTGGCGTCTCTCCTCGGGAGTAACCTCTTCGGGCGATGGTCGGTGATAAATCTTCGCCGCCGTGATGGCATGGATATCCTTGCCGTGGCGGAAAGCGTCGAGCATGGTGTCGTCATCCGCGAAGTCAGCCACGAGGCGCAACTCTATCTGACTGTAATCGGCAGAGAGAAAGAGATGGCCCGGGTCTGCTATGAAGGCCCGGCGAATTTCGCGCCCCACATCGTCGCGCACGGGTATATTCTGGAGATTGGGGCTGCTGGAGGAGATGCGCCCCGTGGCGGTGACGGTCTGGTTGTAATTGGTGTGCACCTTTCCCGTGACGGGGTTTATGGCGGCCGGGAGGGCGGTGAGATATGTGTTGAGAAGTTTCTTCAGCTGACGGTATTCCAGTATCTTGCCCACGATCGGACTCTTGTGGGCCACCTTCTCCAGAATGTCCTCGCTCGTGGAATACTGGCCGGTCTTTGTCTTCTTGGCCTTGGGGTCGAGTCCCATCTTCCCGAACAGTATCTCCCCCACCTTGGCGGGAGACCCGACATTGAATTCCTCTCCTGCGATTTCAAATATCTCTTTCTCAAGCACTCCGAGCCGCTCCTCTATCGTGACGGCGGCAGCGTTGAGTGCCTCCACATCAATCCTGACTCCGCACAGCTCCATCTCGGCCAATACGGGAGTGAGGGGAAATTCCAGATTATGAAGCAGTTCATACATTTCCTCGTTCTTCACCTCCGCCTCCAGCGGGAGACGCAGGTGCAATGACACGGCAGCCCTTTCGCAGGCCGCGGCCGCTGTCTCTTCAATAGTGGGCGGGGGCGTTTTCGCGCCTCTTTTCTGAGTCAGCGCGGGCATGGGGGAGAGGGTACGGGATAGATATGAAAGAGCCAGTTCCTCAAGTCCGTGGCGCATCTCGGGCTGGAGTACGTAGTGCGCCAAGGAGACATCGTAGAAATTGACAAGAGCCGGAGCGCCGTCGGTGCGTGCACGCGAGGCCAACACATAGTCCCGCTTGGCCTGGGGTGTGATCTTTGTGATGTCGGGGCGTGCCATGAGGTCGAGGACGGCCGCGCGACCCTCCTCATAATCGCAGGGTATATACCACCCCCCGCCCCTGCCGTTGGCAAGGGCCGTGCCTGTCCAGCCGGCCAACACATCGTTCTCACCCTCGCTCACCATATACAGACCAATGCTGTCGGCATCCCCGATGGCGGACTGCATACGCATTAGCCCGTCGGCATCCGTGATGATTTTGCAGTCGGTCTGTACGGGAGCCGGAGCATCGGATGATGTCTCAATATCCTCCTCCTCGGCTTCGTCGAAGAGGCTCAGCTGCCTGGGACCGCTCTCCTTGACAGCACGTGCCTCCTTGGGACGAGACGCCGGCTTCTCATCGTCGAGACGCCGGGCCACTCTGTCAGCCAGTGACTTGAACTCCAATTCTTTGAATATCGCAAACAACTTCTCACGGTCCGGAGCCTTTATGCGCAACTCACCCGGAGAGGCCTCTATGGGAACATCGGTACGGATCGTGGCGAGGAATTTCGAGAAACGTATCTGCTCGACATTCTCCTCCACTTTCTTCTTCATGGCCCCCTTCAGGGAATCGGTGTGGTCAATCAGATTCTCCACCGAGCCGAACTCCCCGATGAGTTTCACGGCTGTCTTCTCACCGACTCCCGGACACCCCGGGATATTGTCGATTTTATCCCCCATCAGGGCGAGAAGGTCGATCACCTGCGAGGTGCGTTCTATGCCGTAGCGGGCACACACCTCCTCCTCCCCGCGCAGCTCGAAGTCCTGGCCGCGGTATGCCGGCTTGTATTGCAGGATGGTAGGGGATACAAGCTGCCCGAAGTCCTTGTCGGGGGTCATCATGTAGGTGGTGAAACCGTCGCGCTCGGCACGCCGCGCCATGGTGCCGATGACGTCGTCGGCCTCGAATCCCTCCACCTCAAGTATGGGAATATTGTAGGCGCGGATTATCTCCTTTATTATGGGAATGGAGCGTTTGATGTCTTCCGGTGTGGCCTCGCGCTCCCCCTTGTAGTCCTCGTATGCCTCCGAGCGGAATGTGGGGCCGGCAGGATCGAAACACACCGCGATATGCGTGGGCTTCTCCTTGCGCAACACCTCCTCAAGGGTATTGACAAAACCGAAGATGGCCGAGGTGTTGAAACCGTCACGGGTCATTCTGGGCACCTTGATAAGGGCATAATAGGCTCTAAAAATAAGCGCGTAAGCGTCAAGTAGGAAAAGTCTGTTCTCCGTCATAAGGGCGTAAGTTTATACTAAATTAACAATTTGGCGGCGATACATTACATGAAAAGGGAAATATTTTATTAATTTTGTAGGCTGAAAGCGAATATACACATGCAGACACTTGACGAGATACAGTGCCGACTGGCTCCCGAGCTGCGCGAGATGAACGAACTCATCGCGCGCTATCTGGCCACACCCAACCGTCTGATGAACGACATCGTAAGCAACTATCTGCGCACCAAGGGGAAGCAGATACGCCCCATCATGGTGCTCCTGAGCGCACGGATGTTCGGAGGGGTCAACGAGCACGCCCTTCACGCCGGGGCGGCCCTGGAGATGCTCCACAACGCCTCGCTCATCCACGATGACATCGTCGACGAGACACGTCTGCGGCGGGGGGTGGAGACCATCAATGCCCGTTGGGGCAACCACCTGGCCGTGCTCGTGGGTGACTTTTTCGTATCCAACGCCCTGGCCGCCGGCATACGCACCGGGCGCATATCCATCATCGCCGCCCTCTCCGATCTCGGCAAGGAGCTTTCGCTGGGCGAGGTGGACCAGATCTGCAACGCCCGCTCCAACGAATTTGTGGAGGAGGACTACATCGAGATGATCCGCAAGAAGACCGCCTCCCTCTTCATGAACTGCGTGCGCATGGGAGCCGAGGCCGTGGACGCTCCCGCCGCGGAGGTGGAGCCGATGGTGGAATACGCCGGTCTTCTCGGCCTCTGCTTCCAGATAAAGGATGACATCTTCGACTATTATCCCAATCCCCAGATAGGCAAGCCCACAGGCAATGACCTGCGCGAGCACAAAGTGACCCTCCCCCTCATCCATGCCCTCAACACCGCTCCGGACGCCGGGCCGTGGAGGGAGCTGCTCCGCGAGGGACGCGAACTCACCGAGGATGAAATCCTCTCCCTTCTCGCTTTCGCACGCGACAACGGCGGCATAGATTACGCCTACGCCCGTATGCGCGAGATGCAGCGCGAGGCAGACCGCCTCATAGCCCCGTATCCCGATTCGGAATGGAAACAGGCCTTCCGGGATATATTCGAGTTCATAATCTCGCGCGACCGCTGATTCCAATCCCTCCCAAGCCATGCTTGAGTCCTGCATGATGCCCGATGTCATCGAAGCCGGTTGCGACGAAGCCGGACGCGGATGCCTTAGCGGTCCGGTGGCCTGCGCGGCGGTCATTCTCCCCCCGGGATATTCCAATCCGCTGCTCAACGACAGCAAACAACTCTCCGAGCGAAAGCGCGAGGCCCTGCGCCCCGTCATCGAGCGCGAGGCCCTGGCCTGGGCCGTGGTGATGGTGGAGCCGGAGGAAATCGACCGCATAAACATCCTGCGTGCCTCCATTCTCGGTATGCACCGCGCCCTGGAGGCCCTCGACATCAGACCGGAGCATATAATAGTGGACGGCAATCGCTTCTCTCCCTGGAATGATGTGCCCCACCACACCATAGTGAAAGGCGACGGCCGCTACATGAGCATTGCCGCCGCCTCTATACTGGCGAAAACCCATCGTGACGAGCTTATGCGCCGCCTCGACGCTTCATGGCCCGGATATGGCTGGAGCCGCAACAAGGGGTATCCCACACGGGATCACCGCGAGGCCATAATCCGCCTCGGACTCACACCGCATCACCGGCGCAGCTACGCTCCGTGCCGCCCGACACTCTTCGATACCGACTGATTCCCCTCAGTCAAGGGGGGCGTCGGCGTAGGGAGCGTTGCGATCAAGACGATTGATGGCGTTCATGTCGCGGATTTCATGGGCGAGCACCTTCTTGATCTCCTCGATGGCCTTGGCGTCAAGCTCGGGATAATCCATGTATTCCTCGCGGTCGCTCCATTCGATGGGGACAATCCTCGGGGTGGTGTAGTAGGTGTAGGAATCCTCCGGAAATTCCTGCTTTAGATAGTCGTTGAGCTGGGATTCCACTTCCGTGAGCAGCGGACTGCGCTCTGCCCGGTCGCCGTCATACATCATGCGGTATTTGCGGGAGTCTCCGAAGCTGACTATATATAGATGTTTTTCCTGTGCCATAGTATTTTGAGTGTTATTGGGTATGATAAATAAAAAGAATATGTACTTGAATCCAGGTCATGATTATAACAATGCTGATTCCCGAATGGTTGTGAAGGGACGCTTCGCTCCGTCTCCCACCGGACGTATGCATCTGGGGAATGTCTACGCCGCCCTTATGTCGTGGCTTTTCGTAAAGAGCGCGGGAGGGAAGTGGTTGCTCCGCATCGAGGACCTCGACCCGGGACGCTCGCGTCCCGAATATGCCCGCGCTCTGGAGGATGATCTTCTCTGGCTCGGTCTGGAATGGGATGAGGGAGGCTTGGCAAACCGCGGGGATGCGGGTCCATATTCCCAGAGCCGCCGTTCGGAAACATATGCAGAGGCTTTCGAGAGTCTCCGGGAGGCAGGGCGCGTGTATCCCTGCACATGCACGCGTGCCGACATCCTTGCCACGCAGGCTCCGCATCAGAGTGACGGCACTCCCGTCTACGGCGGCCGTTGCCGTCCTGCTGAAATGCCGGCGGCAACCCCCGTCCCCGAGCCGCAGACACGCCATTCCATGAGACTCTGGGTGCCGGATGAGGATGTGGAATTCCACGACCTGATATGCGGACCTCAGAGGGTGAGGCTCAGCCGCGAGTGCGGAGATTTCGTGATCCGTCGCTCCGACGGGGCCTGGGGCTATCAGCTCGCCGTGGTGGTGGACGATGCAATGATGGGAGTGACCCAGGTGGTACGCGGCAACGATCTGCTCACCTCGGCCGCCGGACAATGCCACATCTATGATCTCTTGGGATATGCACGCCCCGAGTTCGGCCATCTCCCCCTGCTCTGTAACGAGGCCGGGCAGCGCCTCTCCAAGCGCGACGCCTCCCTTGACATGGGGGTGCTTCGCCGCGAGTTTTCACCCGAGGCCCTCCTCGGGCGCATTGCCGCCATGGCCCGCCTGCGCCCTGACAGCACCCCCGTATCCCTCTCCGACCTGCTTGACTCCTTCAATCCCGCGCTCCTCTCCCGCGAGAGCAATATCACCGTGATATAGCCTCTTGCAGGTGCCATGGCCCCACACTGCATTATTTTGGCAGCAAAACCCGGAATATTTGTATTTATTAACACAGCAGTTTGGGAAAAAGGAGATGGGTGTTGTAATTTTGCATACAAAGAAAAACGAAAACAAAATAATCCAAGATATGGCAAAGAAACCATCAAAGAAGGCGGCCCCGGCGGTCCGCATATCCGATATGGACGAGAAGCGCAAGGCTCTGGACGTGACCATGGCTCACCTTGAGAAGGATTTCGGCACAGGGGCCATCATGCGTCTGGGAGATGACAGTGTGCAGGATGTCGAGGTAGTGCCCACCGGCTCCATCGGCCTTGACAACGCCCTGGGCGTGGGAGGCATACCCCGCGGCCGCATCACCGAGATATATGGTCCGGAGGCTTCCGGTAAGACCACTCTGGCTATCCACATAATAGCCGAGGCCCAGAAACAGGGGGGGATCTGCGCTATAATCGATGCCGAGCATGCCTTCGACCGCTTCTATGCCGAGAAACTCGGCGTGGATGTCAACAATCTCTGGATCGCTCAGCCCGACAACGGCGAGCAGGCTCTCGACATCGCCGAGCAGCTCATCAATTCCGGTGCCATCGACGTGCTGGTGATCGACTCCGTGGCGGCCCTCACGCCCAAGGCTGAAATCGAGGGCGAGATGGGCGACAAGAATGTCGGCCTCCATGCCCGCCTCATGAGCCAGGCCATGCGAAAGCTCACCGGCACCATCTCGCGCACACGCACATGCTGCATATTCATCAACCAGATACGTGAGAAAATCGGCGTGATGTTCGGCAATCCCGAGACTACTACCGGCGGCAACGCGCTGAAGTTCTACAGCTCCGTGCGTATCGACATCCGTCCCTCCTCCTTCATCAAGGATGGCGACAACACTATCGGCCGCCTGGCCAAAGTCAAGGTGGTGAAAAACAAAGTGGCTCCCCCCTTCATGAAGACCGAGTTTGAAATCATGTTCGGCGAGGGTATCTCCCGTTCCGGAGAAATCGTGGACATGGGTGTGGAACTGGGTATCATAAAGAAATCCGGTGCCTGGTTCTCCTACAACGGCGCAAAGCTCGGCCAAGGACGCGATGCCGTGAAGCGCGTCATCGCCGACAATCCCGAGCTCTTCGACGAACTCTCGGCAAAAATCAAGGATGCCCTCCGCGAGGCCCGCGAGAAGCGCAAGGGAGCTCCCGCCTCTCCATACACTCCGGGACGCGACACCCGCAGAAGCGACACCGATGATGATGAGACCGCCGCTTCCGCAGATGAGGCTCAGCAGAGCGATTCCGACGAACCGACCGACCTCTTCTCGGATGATTTCGATGTCGAAATCGATGAGTAAGTCCGCTTTCACCTCAGGTTGCGCCCCCCTTCTCCTTGTCCTCCTGATGCTCTTGACAGCAGGATGCGTCAAAAACGAATTCTCTCTGGAGTTCAGGGCCCCGAAAGATCTATGGGCTAATTTCCAGGTGTTTCACTACGCTTCCGACAAGCGCACCGGAATGTGGTTGGAGTCTTCGGCTCCGCTTCATGACGGACATTTTGAAATGAAGGGCGCCACGCGCAATCCCACTCTTGTCTACATCACCTCGCGGGCCGGCCAGCCCGTCGAGGTGGTGCTGTATGCGGAGAGGGGAGATGAGTTCGTGCTCTCCGGCACGTCTCCCTCTGTTTTGGAATGGAAACTCAACAAGGGCAACAAGGTGTCCCGACGCATATCCGACTGGCGTCTGGAAAACGTATCGACACTCCGCAAGGCTCTCGGAGATTCGATCAATTCAGCGGTAGCCCGGGAGGTTAAGGCCCACCCCGACATGAAATCGTCGGCCATAATCCTCGCAGTTTACTATGACCGCAGCCTCGATCCGGAGGGTTTCACCTCCCTTTGGAACTCCCTTGATACCGACGCCCGTCCACGCGAGCTCACCGACCTTCTCGGCCTGGCAGACCTAACCTCTGACAACGCCTTCCTCTCCTCCGGGAAGGGTGTGCGGCGCACCGGGGCGGGAGTCAAGCTGCGCAGTCTGGTACTCCACACTCCCGGCGGACGCCGCGTCGGAGTGGCCACAAAGGATTATCCCGCTTCCGCCTTCTACTTCAGCCGCGTCGGCACGGCCGAACACCAGACTTCGCTCGACACTCTCCGCTCCCTGCTGAGGCAGTGGCCCGATTCCACTTCGCGCATGATAGCCGACATATCTCTGGAAACAGATTCCCTCTCCTGGCTCTATCCGCTGCGGAATGACAGCCTGAAAGGAGTGGTCCACGCATGGATGCCCCTGGGCGAGGCCGATACGAGACTCCGTACACTCGGCGTGGCACGCACACCCTGGTGGATCATCACAGACCGTTCCGGACGTCAGCTCTACGCCGGCCCCTCCCCCGCACAGGCCTCGATAACCTTCCGAAAAGCTATGAAAGGGATAAAAGTAAAATAAGGTATCTGAACAAAACTCCCTATCCACACTATGCTTTCCAAGATATATTCAGCCGCCATCTCGGGCATCGAGGCATTTCCCGTCACCATCGAGACCTCCGTCGCCCAGGGAGCCTCATTCAATATTGTCGGAATGGCAGACACAGCTGTCAAGGAGGCTTATTCCCGAATCACTACCGCCATGTCGCAGTCCGGCATACGGTTTCCCCACCGGCGCACACTCATCAATCTCGCTCCGGCCGACATCAAGAAGGAGGGTGCCTCCTTCGATCTCCCCATGGCTCTCGGCATACTCGCGGCCAATGAGATATTCATATCCGAGCATACCGCCGACACAGTGGTGGTCGGTGAGTTGTCTCTCGACGGGTCGGTGCTGCCGGTGCGCGGAGTGCTCCCCGTGGCGATAAAGGCCCGCGAACTGGGATTCAAACGCCTCATCGTCCCCGAGGCCAATGTCACGGAAGCAGCCGTGGTCAATAAGCTTGATGTCTATGGCGTGGCCAACATCACGCAGGCCCTTGACTTGATGAAAGGTGTCTCCACCCTGGCGCCCACCATCATCAACACACGCGAGATTTTCGCCCGCGAAGCCGATGTCTTTGATTATGACTTTTCCGAAGTAAAAGGTCAGGAATCGGTGAAACGGGCCTTCGAGGTGGCCTGCGCGGGAGGACACAATATCCTGATGATAGGCCCTCCGGGGGCAGGAAAGTCAATGATGGCCAAGCGCATACCCTCCATCCTTCCGCCACTTAGCCTACCCGAGGCCCTGGAAACAACCAAAATCCACTCCGTAGCCGGCAAACTCCGGCGCGGCTCCATGCTCATGACGCGGCGCCCCTTCCGCACCCCGCATCACACCGTATCCCCGGTGGCGCTCGTAGGAGGCGGCATCAGCCCCATGCCCGGAGAAATCTCGCTTGCTCACAACGGAGTCCTTTTTCTGGACGAATTTCCCGAATTTCCGCGTCAGGTCCTGGAGGTGCTCAGACAGCCTATCGAAGACCGTGTCATCACCGTGTCCCGGGCCAAATACACCGTGGACTATCCCGCATCCTTCATGCTCGTGGCCTCGATGAATCCCTGTCCGTGTGGATATTTCGGCCACCCCACCCGCTCCTGCACATGCCCGCCGGGAGCCGTCGGTAAATACATGAACCGCATTTCAGGCCCGCTGCTTGACCGCATCGACCTGCATGTGGAAATCGAACCGGTGGAGTTTGACGCCATAGCCGACCGCCGCCCGGCAGAGGCAAGCGAAGCCATACGCAGCAGGGTTGTGGCGGCGAGGCGGGTGCAGCAGATGAGATACCATGACGAGCCTCACATCCATTGCAACGCGCAGATGAACTCCCGCCTGATTCACGAATATGCCTGGCCCGATGATCAGGGGATGGCAAAACTGAAAGCCCGCATGGAGAAACTGGGGATGTCGGCGCGTGCCTTCGACCGCATCCTGCGCACGGCCCGCACCATCGCCGACCTCGACTACTCTTCGCGCCTCACCCCCGAAGAAGCCATCTCGGCCCCGGTACTCACCGCGCACATCGCCGAAGCCATAGGCTACCGCACCCTCGACCGCGCCTCCTACGGCAAGCTCTTCTGACCCAGGCCTTGCGGCCCCGGCCTCATGGCCCATATCATTGCAACCACATAAACGATTTTCGGGGGAAATCTTTGCATATCTCGGGATTTCTGACGATATTTGCCGCAAGCATGAAAAACGAGGATTTACTTGAGCAGGCGGGAGTGAGACCCTCCCCGGTACGTATTCTTCTGCTAAGATGTCTGCGGGAGGCCGTCGGACCGCTGTCAATCCAGGAACTGGAGCAGCGTATGGAGACCGTGGACCGCAGCAGTATATCACGCACTCTGGCCATATTCGCCTCCCACCACCTCATACACAGCATCGACGACGGGTCCGGGGCTTGCAAGTTCGAGATATGCCATGCTCCGGAATGTCATTCCGGTAATGGTCTCAATGGTAGCCAACAGACCGATTACGGCGATCTTCACCCTCATTTTCATTGTGAGGGATGCCACACCACCTACTGTCTTGACTCTCTGACGATACCAGCCCTGCCGCTACCAGACGGTTTCCGACCCTATACGGCCAATTACGTCATAAAGGGATTCTGTCCCCGATGTGCCGACGGGGCGCAAGATGCTCCGGCATAGTATTTGGCCCCGGGCAGACAGGCAAGAAGACGTATCAGACACCAACTTATCAGCGAGGCGGAAAGCCAGGAGCCGAGAACAGTGGCAAGCGTGCCCCATACCGGAGAAAGGAGACAATACATCATCACGAGAAAAAAGAGATGGCTTAGATATATGCCGTAGCTCATGTCCGAAAATGACTTGACCGGGCGGTAAAGCCATGCCCCGGTGATTATCGCAAATTTGAGCGTAAAAAACGGGCCATGCGAAATTGCATGGCCCGTTGAAAAGATTTTGCGGTGAGGACGAGATTCGAACTCGTGGTAGGATTGCTCCTACGTCAGTTTAGCAAACTGGTGGTTTCAGCCACTCACCCACCTCACCATCTATATGTCGCAGACCGATTGCCGGTTTGCGACTGCAAAGTTAATAATTTATCCCTACCTTTGCAAACTTTCAGGCGAAAAAATCATTTTCCTTTATGTTTTTTTTGATTTTTACGAGATTTTACGGGATATGGTGATGGTTAAAGTTGCTAAAGTGATACGGTTTTCTTAATTTTGTGACATTAAGTAGTTCTTAACGGAAAAACAACCACACACGGCATGAAATACAAAAGAATACTGCTCAAGCTCTCCGGAGAGTCTTTGGCCGCAGGCCAGGGCCACGGCATCGATACGGACCGGCTCAACGCCTACGCGCGTCAGATACACGATATAGTAAGCTCGGGGATCCAGGTGGGGATAGTCATCGGGGGAGGCAACATATTCCGCGGCCTTTCCGGCGCCGCCAAGGGCTTCGACCGCGTGAAGGGAGACCAGATGGGTATGCTCGCCACGGTGATCAATTCCCTTGCTCTCTCCTCCGCTCTGGAGGCCGTGGGGCAGCCCGCACAGGTATTCACCGCCATAAACATGTTTCCCATCGGAGAACCCTACTCGAAGTGGAAGGCTATTGACGCAATGAAGCAGGGTAAGGTGGCCATCATTTCCTGCGGTACGGGAAATCCCTTCTTCACCACTGACACGGGCTCGGCCCTACGCGCTATCGAAATCGAGGCCGATGTGATGCTCAAGGGCACGCGCGTGGACGGTGTCTACACCGCAGATCCGGAGAAGGATCCGCAGGCCGTGAAGTTTGACGAAATCACATACGACGAGGTGATGGAGCGTGGCCTGAAGGTGATGGACCTCACGGCCACGGCCCTCTGCAAGGAGAACGGCATGCCCATCTATGTCTTCAACATGGACCAGGAGGGCAATCTCGGACGCATGGTGGCCGGCGAGAATGTCGGTACCCTCGTCAAGGCATGACACGCCGGGGAGACGACTGTAGAAAGAATTTCAACTTAAAAATATAAAATCCAATGGAAGTAAACGAATATCTCCAGAATGCGGAAGACTCCATGCAGCTTGCGGTGGAGTATCTCGACGAGACTCTGTCACGCATCCGCGCCGGCAAGGCTTCGGCCCGTCTGCTTGACGGCATCCGCGTGGACTATTACGGTTCGCAGGCCCCCATCTCCAATGTGGCCAACGTGAGCGTGCCCGATGCCCGCACCATCGCCATCACCCCCTGGGAGAAATCGATGTTCAAGGAAATAGAGAAGGCCATCATCAATTCCGATCTGGGCATCACGCCCGAGAACAACGGAGAGGTGATACGCCTGGCCATCCCGCCCCTGACAGAAGACCGCCGCAAGCAGCTCGTGAAGCAGTGCAAGGGGGAGGCCGAGAACGCGAAGGTGTCGGTGCGCAATGCACGCCGCGAGGCCATCGACGGACTCAAAAAGGAGATAAAGAACGGTCTCAGCGAGGATGTGGAGAAGGATGCCGAAGGAAAGGTCCAGAAAATCCACGACAAATACATGAAGCGCATCGACGATGTGTTTGCCGAAAAGGAAAAGGAAATCCTGACAGTGTAATTAACCCCAGTAGAGGAGGCTTCCCAGCCTCCTCTACTTATATATGCTCGTGAGGAGGCCTGGAGGACTCCTCTACTTTTGGGCGCTGAAGAAGTGCCAGAGCGCGATGGCGCCGCTCACGGCGACGTTAAGGGAGTGTTTCACTCCACACTGGGGTATCTCCAGGCAGACGTCCGAGTCATCGACTATCTCCTGGCTTACTCCATCCACTTCATTACCTACTACCAGCATGTATCTGCGTCCCCTTTCAGGCACGAAATCCTGAAGGGGGACGCTTCCGCGTGTCTGCTCCAGTACACACACGCACACTCCTTGCGCTATCTGCGCCCGCACTTCGGCGGCTGCATCCTCCACGTGACGCCATTTCACCGACTCCTCGGCTCCCAGGGCGCTTTTGGAAATCTCGGGATGAGGGGGCACTCCGGTGATGCCGGCCATCACCACCTCCTCCACCGCGAAGGCGTCGCACGTACGTAGCAGAGAGCCTACATTCTGCATCGACCTCACGTTGTCAAGCAGCAGGACGAGGGGGAGCTTTGGAGCACGCGCATATTCCTCGACCGTGGTGCGCGTGAGCTCCACTATGTTTTTCTTGCGACGGTCAGTCATACGCGGTGTCAGCTCAGCTCAAGCATACGTTTGATCGGACGCAGGGCCTTCTCGGCGAGCTCCGGCTCCACCTCTATGCGCGGAGCTCCGTCGCGCAGACAGTCGCGCACCTTTGCCAGGGTGTTGAGTTTCATGTAGTCACATTCGTTACACTGGCACTCCGCATCCTGCGCCGGAGCGGCAAGGAATGTCTTGGAAGGACATTTGCGGCGCATCTCGAAGAGGATTCCGCTTTCAGTGACCACAATATACTCCCGGGCATCATCCGTGGCCGCAAAGTCAAGCAGGGCGGCCGTGGAGCCCACTTTGTCGGCTATGAGCTGAAGCGGACGGCGGCACTCGGGATGCACGAGCACCTTCGCCCCCGGATGCTCCTTCTTCATGTCAAGGATTCCCTGGAGCGAGAAGCGGTCGTGGACATGGCAGGCGCCGGGCCACAGGAGCATCTCGCGCCCCGTGACGCTGTTGATGTATTCTCCGAGATTGCGGTCCGGGCCGAAGATGATTTTCTCGTCGGCGGGGAGGGAGTCTATCACCTTGCGGGCGTTGCCGGAGGTCACCACTATGTCGGTGTGGGCCTTCACGGCGGCGGAGGTGTTGACATAGCTCACCACGGTGTGGTCCGGATAGCGGCTCACGAACTCCGCGAACTCCTCAGGGTCGCAGCTGTCAGCCAGGGAGCATCCTGCCTTCGCATCGGGAATGAGGACCGTGCGGCCGGGACAGAGTATGGCGGCCGTCTCTCCCATGAAATGGACACCGCA
Organism: uncultured Porphyromonadaceae bacterium; assembly: GCA_947174995.1. Taxonomy (GTDB): domain Bacteria; phylum Bacteroidota; class Bacteroidia; order Bacteroidales; family Muribaculaceae; genus Lepagella. The sequence goes on along the minus strand of CAMWLC010000023.1, from coordinate 6,836 downwards.
CATGACTATCACCTCCGCATCCGTCTCGGCAGCCTTGCGGGCCAGGGCGAGGGAGTCGCCTATGAAATCCGCTATCTCCTGTATCTCGTCGCGCTGATAGTAATGGGCCATGATGACGGCTTTCTTTTCCTTGCGGAGCCGCTCTATCTCCTGCTTGAGCTGCTCGATGGTCTCGGTGGATGTGCTCATCGTTTTTTATTATGTTGTTTTATTCTGATATTGATTTAAATTATTAAAATCAAACAACAATAACAATAATGCCTGTAGATAACGGCAAATAACTTTCCGTCTGAAAATTTGGAAATATGGGTTATTGAATTTTCAGACAGGGTTATTGACATACTGTCTACAAGTGCGCATACTCACTTTCAGTAAGATGCGACGTTTATTGACATGTTGTAGATAACGTGCAAAGTTAATAATTTTTTTCGGCTCCCGGTGTCGAAAAAGGGGTGAAAATGGTAGATAACCCCATATTTCGGATGTTGATAACCCGCACGGTCCGGCCGGGGGCGGTAAGCCCTACGGGAGAAATGGCCCGTTCTCAATATAATTCTTTGAAATGCAAGTTTTTGAAGGGGTATTTTATTGAAAGTTATCTGCATGAAATCCCCATGTTTTCATCAGCTTTTCAACCGTTTTTCTTCGGGTTTTATTCGTGTTATCTACAAGTTATCTACAGGCGAGAAGCATAAAAAACGCTCCGCAGGTCGGCATGACTTGCGGAGCGCGGTGCTGTATGGAAGTCTCTCCCTGTGGAGCTTACTTGGCGAGGAGGGTGCGGCCCTTCTCGATGGCCTGCTCGTTGAGGGGGATGAGCTTGTGGTGACGCTCGGGGAGCGATTTCTTCAGACCCTTGATGACATTCTCCATGGGGAGCTTGTAGGGCATTGCCTCAAGCAGGGCGCCCATAACGACCATGTTGTAGGCCTTGGAGTTGCCTATCTCGAGTGTGGCGTCCATGGCGTCGATGGGATAGATGGTGATGTCGTCGCGGGTGGGACGATTGTGGATACCGTTGGTGTCGTAGATGAGGATACCACCCTTCTTCACCTTCGGGGCGAACTTGTCGAGGCTCTGCTGGTTGAGGGCGATGACGATGTCGTATGTGTCGAGCACCGGCGAGGAGATGCGCTCGTCGGAGAGGATTACGGTGACGTTGGCTGTGCCGCCGCGCTGCTCGGGACCGTAGGAGGGCATCCAGGTGACTTCCTTGTCGTCCATGAGGCCGGAATAGGCCAGAATCTTGCCCATCGAGAGGACACCCTGTCCGCCGAAACCGGCAATGATGATTTCTTCTTTCATTGTGTTGTATCTTCTTTAAGATGGGTTATCAGTTGTTCTTGAGGTCGCCGAGGGGATATTTCTCGAACATGTGTTCGGCCATCCAGTCGTTGGCCTTTTCGGGGCTCATCTTCCAGCCGGAGTTGCAGGTGGCCACCACTTCCACTACGGAAGTGCCCTTCTTGGCCAGGGCGTTCTCGAAGGCTTTCTTGAGAGCGGCTTTGGTCTTGCGCACGGCGGCGGGAGTGTGGACGGACTGGCGGGTGACGTAGCATGTGCCGTCAAGGATGGCGAGAAGGTTGGTGATCTCCAGGGGGTGTCCGTTGAGGTCGACGCGGCGTCCGTAGGGAGTGGTGGCGGTCTTCTGGCCCACCAGGGTGGTGGGGGCCATCTGTCCGCCGGTCATGCCGTAGATGGCGTTGTTGACGAATACCATCACGATGTTCTCTCCGCGGTTGGCGGCGTGGATGGATTCAGCCGTGCCGATGGCCGACATGTCGCCGTCGCCCTGGTATGTGAAGACCACATCCTCGGGCCAGAGGCGGCTGATGGCCGTGGCTACTGCCGGAGCGCGTCCGTGGGCGGCTTCCACCCAGTCCACGTCGATGTAGTTGTAGGCGAATACGGCGCATCCCACGGGGGAGACACCCACGGTGCGGTCAGTGAGGCCCATCTCGGCGATGACTTCGGCCAGAAGCTTGTGGATCACGCCGTGGCTGCAGCCGGGGCAATAGTGCATGTGCACTTCATCGAGAAGCTCGGGTTTGCAGTAAACCTTGTTCTCCGGGCGGATTATATCTTTGATGTCCATTTAGGTCGGATGTTGAAAAGTGAGGTTTGCAGTGTTGAATTACTTGACGATCTTCTCTTCGAGGGCCACTACGACTTCCTCGGGGCTGGGGATGATGCCGCCCAGGCGTCCGAAGTGCTCCACGGGGATGGCGTCATGCACGGCGAGGCGTACGTCCTCGATCATCTGGCCGGCGTTGAGCTCGACGCAGAGGATGCCCTTCTTGCCCTGTGCGGCGCGGTGGATGGCCTCCGTGGGGAAGGGCCAGAGCGTGATGGGGCGCACGATGCCCACCTTGATGCCCTTTTCGGCGGCCATTTCCTTGGCCTTGGCGCAGATGCGGGCGATGGAGCCGAAGGCCACGATGAGATAGTCGGCGCCTTCCACGTCGATTTCCTCCCAGCGGGTCTCGTTGCGCTCTATCTCGCGGTAACGCTCCTGGAGCTTGTGGTTGATGACCTCCATACGGCTCGACTCCAGCTCAAGGGAGGTGATGACGTTGCGCTTGCGGCCATCCTTGCGGCCGTTGGCGGCCCAGGGACACTGCTTGCGGATCTCCTCGTCGGTGCGACGCGGACGCTGCTCGGGGAGCACCACCTTCTCCATCATCTGGCCCACGATGCCGTCGGCAAGGATCATGGCGGGGTTGCAGTATTTGAAAGCCAGGTCGAAGCCCAGGCCTACGAAATCCACCATTTCCTGCACCGTCGAGGGTGCGAGCACGATGAGATGGTAGTCGCCGTGGCCGCCACCCTTGGTGGCCTGGAAGTAGTCGGCCTGCGAGGGCTGGATGGTGCCCAGGCCCGGACCTCCGCGCATCACGTTGAGGATCAGCGCCGGGAGCGATGCCGCGGCGATATAGGAGATACCCTCCTGCTTGAGGCTGACGCCCGGGGAGGATGAGGATGTCATCACGGCCTTGCCCGTGGAGGCGCCGCCGTAGACCATGTTGATGGCCGCGACTTCCGATTCAGCCTGAAGCACTACCATGCCCGTGGTCTCCCACGGCATGAGTTCCTCAAGTGTCTCAAGCACCTCCGACTGCGGAGTGATGGGGTAACCGAAATAGCCGTCGCAGCCGTAGCGGATCGCTGCATGGGCGATGGCCTCGTTGCCCTTCATAAGTCTTACCTCTTCTTTCATATCTTTCTGTGTGTTCTTGTTGTCAGGTTAAGTTGGATTCTTTTTTGTCTCAGTCGACCTTCACGCGATACACCTCGATGCAGGCGTCCGGACATACCCAGGCGCAAGAGCAGCAGCCGGTGCAATTGTCGGGGTTGGCCATGTAGGCGTAGTGATAGCCGCGGTCATTGACCTCGTTGGGCTGAAGTGCGAGTGTGTCGGTCGGACATGCCACGACGCAGAGGTTGCATCCCTTGCAGCGCTCCACGTTGACAGTGATTGCTCCTTTTACTTTTGCCATATTTTTGAAAAAATTTTTATTGATGTTTCCGGTCAGTAGTCGGGGCCATCGCGCGACGGCCCGCACGGGTCGGTGTTTTTAATGGTACAAAATTACACTTTTATTATGCCATTACCCTCTATAAGGTATATGTTTTACAACATATTTTATCACTTATCGGATACGTGCAGCATTTTCATGAGCGTCTCCATGCCTTTGGTGGCCGGCTCCGCTATGACGGTCACGTCCGGCGGGGTCGGGGCCGGATGCGGATCGATGTAATATATAGGCACGCCTGCGCGCACGCAGCGTATCAGCCCGGCTGCCGGATAGACGGCCATGGATGTGCCTATCACCACAAAGACGTCGGCCCGCGCCACAAGTTCCATGGCCGGCTCTATATTGGGCACCGGTTCCTGGAAGAACACTATGTGGGGGCGCATCAGATCACCGCGCTTGCCGCGTGTCTCGGGCGTGGTCTCAAGATGCTCGATGTCAAGGGGCTCGATGTAGTCGGGATCGCTCACGGAGCGCATCTTCATCAGTTCGCCGTGAAGATGAAGCACATGGCTGCTCCCGGCACGCTCGTGAAGGTCATCCACGTTCTGGGTGATCACATACACCTCATAATGCTTCTCGATCTCCACGAGGGCGCGGTGGGCCGCATTGGGAAGGGCGTCTACCAGCTGGCGGCGACGCGCGTTGTAGAATTCATGCACCAGCTCGGGGTCCCTGCGGAAACCCTCGGCCGAAGCCACCTGCATCACGGGATAGTTCTCCCACAGCCCGTCGGCGTCGCGGAATGTCTTTATGCCGCTCTCCGCGCTTATACCCGCTCCCGTGGACACCACCAGCACGGGTTTTCTCGTTGTGTCGTGAGTCATAAATTGTTAAATTTTGAGGCCCTCCCGTTATATGGAAGATTTATTTTGGCAAATTTACAAAAAATTACCTAATTTTGCACATATTTTATACCTACTTAATAAAACTTAATCACACACCAGTCATGAAGAAATTTTTACTTACCGTGTTGGGATTCTTCGGACTCGTCTCCGGTGCGGCCGCACAGGCTACCGGCACTCCCGAATCCCCGCTGACCGTGGAGCAGTTTCTCGACGAGGGTATCCCCGCCGTGGCTGTAGCCAACACTTATGTAACGGGATATATCGTAGGCTACGTGCCCGATATGTACCTCTCCGCAGCCGTTTTCGGCGTTCCCGATGCCGACGGACAGAAAGCCAATATCCTTATCGGAGGCAGCAGCGCCGAGGATGAGGTGACTCTCTGCATCCCCGTGCAGCTCCCCGCCGGCGACATCCGCAACGCCATCAACCTGGCGGCCAATCCCGACAACCTCGGCCGTCGCATCACCCTCTGCGGCTCCCATGAGAAGTATTTCGGCGCCAACGGACTCAAGGGCGTGACCGCCTACGCCTTCGACGGCCAGACCATCACCGGAGGCACCGTGGTGCCCGCCGGCCCCGTGACCTCCCTCAGCGAGGACTTCGCCTCCATTCCCTCCAACTGGAGCAACATCGGCAGCAAGCCCTTCTACTCCACATCCTATCAGAACGACACCTATGCCGCCATGACCGGATTCAAGGGCACCGCTCCCTTCGACCAGTGGCTCATCTCCCCGGCCATCGACATCGAGAAGTGTGCCGAGAAGGTGCTGACCTTCAACAACCAGGTCAACGGCTACGGCTCCACCACCACCACATTCAAGGCCTATGTCCTGACCTCCAACGACCCCGCCACCGCCACCAAGACCGAGCTCAACGCCAATTGGGCCACCGCTCCCGCGAGCGGATACAGCGGTTGGGTGGAATCCGGCGCGATTGACCTCAGCGCTTACAAGGGCCAGATCTACATCGGCTTCAACTACGTGGCTTCCGAGGATGCCAACTACGCTACATGGTGTGTCACCAAAGTGCGCCTCAACGCCGGCTCCGAACCCGTTCCTCCCGTAGGCGGCAACGGTACAGCCGAAGCTCCCCTCAGCGTTGACCAGCTTCTCGCCAAGGGCACTCCCGCAGCGGCTGTGGCCAATACCTGGGTGAAGGGCTACATCGTAGGCTATATCCCCGGCATGAACCTCTCCGAAGCTGTATTCGGCGCCACTGGCTCGGAAGTGTCGAAGACCAATATCCTCCTCGCAGGAAGCGCAACGGAAACTTCCGTTGACAAGTGTATCCCCGTGCAGCTCCCCGCCGGCGCCGTGCGTGACGCCCTCAACCTCTCGGATAATCCCGGCAACCTCGGCCGCCTCGTGACCCTCTGCGGCTCGCAGGAGAAATACTTCGGCGCCAACGGCCTCAAATCCGTCACCACCTACACCTTCGACGGCGCACCCGTAGTGCCCCCCGTAACCTCCTCCTATATATATGAAGGACTGGTCAACAACGCCGACGATTTCGTGATTGACAACGGCACCCTCCCCGAGGGCCTCAGCTACATCTGGGCATGGGACGACCGCTACGGCCTCAAGGCATCCGCATACGTACAGAATGTAGGATATGTCTCCGACGCATGGGCAATCTCCCCCGTCATCGACCTCACGGACTGCACCGACGTCACCGTCAGCCTCTCGCAGGCAGCCAACTTCTTCAAGGGCACATTCGGCGAACAGGCCTTCTTCGGCGTACGCACCGAAGGTGGCGAATGGCAGCCCGTCGATCTTCCCGCAGTGCCCGAGACCGACTCCTGGACCTTCGTCGACTCCGGCGAAGCATCCCTTGCCGAATATGAGGGCAAGAAGATCCAGCTCGGCTTCAACTACAAGTCCAACGGCACCGTATGCGGCACCTGGGAGATCAAGAATCTCAAGGTGAGCGGCACCGACAAGAGCGGCGTCATCACCATCCTCGACGCCATGAGCGTACGTGTCAACGGCCGCAGCATCGAAGCGCCCGCGGGAGCCAAAGCATACAGCATCAACGGCATCGAGAGCGGACTTGACAACCTGACCCCGGGCCTCTACATCGTCCGCACCGGCAACAAAGCCGTCAAAGTCGTGGTGAAGTAAACCACCTTTTACGAGTCCCCGCAAGGGACCCGGACCCACAAAGGCGACACCCCCGCAAGCGGGAGTGTCGCCTGCTTTTTCACCACCCCTCCCCCTACCCACGCAGCAAGAAATGATTCCCGGTGCAGATTTAATCCGGCATGAAAGATTTTTTACAGTACAAAAAGAAAAAACAGCGCAAAAAACTTGCACAAATCAAAAAACATCCTTAACTTTGCACTCACAAAGCCCAGGTGGCGGAATGGTAGACGCGCTCGTTTCAGGTGCGAGTGTTGAGAGACGTGCAGGTTCGAGTCCTGTTCTGGGCACAGATAAAGCGAGATAACTCATTGAAA
>CAMWLC010000022.1 GCA_947174995.1 uncultured Porphyromonadaceae bacterium | reverse complement strand
TGAACGAACCAGTAGTCGTAAAGCTGACGCGCCATCGCCTCTAAATTGCGATTTAGTTTTCCTATTTTTATGGAAAGGTATGGATAAAACATCTTCCCACAATTATCAATTGTTTCACGCAGACGTGGCACGCCACGTCCCTGCCAATCAGCTTATTGACAGACAGAAACGTAGGGACATCGCGTGCGATGTCTGCTAAGAGGGCCTACGATGTCTGCAAAAAAAGGAGCGCGACCCGGCGGGTCGCGCTCCTTTTTCGTATGTTTTCAATATTGCTTATTTCACTTCTTCGAAGTCGACATCGGTGATGTCCTTCTCGCTGGGGTGCTCGCCGGGAGCCGCCTGCGCGTGCGGGTCAGCACCTGCGCCGGCCGCGCCCTGCTGGGCTGCGTAGATGTCCTGGCTTGCGGCCTGGATGGCATCGGTAAGTGCCTTCTCGGCGCTGTCAATGTCCTCCACGAGCTGCTGCTTGTGCACCTCTTTCAGACGGTCAAGGGCACTCTGGATGGTGGCCATCTTGTCGGCGGGTACCTTGTCGCCCCATTCCTTGATCTGCTTCTCAGTCTGGAAGATCATGGAGTCGGCATGGTTGAGCTTGTCTACACGCTCCTTGGCTTTCTTGTCGGCAGCCTCGTTGGCCTTGGCCTCGTCACGCATACGGTTGATCTCAGCCTCGCTCAGACCGCTGGAGGCCTCGATGCGGATGGACTGCTCCTTACCCGTGGCCTTATCCTTGGCGGATACGTTCAGGATACCGTTGGCGTCAACCTCGAAAGTCACCTCGATCTGGGGCACTCCGCGCGGTGCGGGAGCGATGCCGCCGAGGTTGAACTCACCTAGCAGCTTGTCGTCGGCTGCCATCGGGCGCTCGCCCTGGAGCACACGGATGGTCACTTCGGGCTGATTGTCGGCCGCCGTGGAGAATACCTCGCTCTTGCGGGTCGGGATGGTAGTGTTGGCCTCGATGAGCTTGGTCATCACGCCGCCCATTGTCTCGATACCGATCGAAAGGGGCACGACGTCAAGAAGAAGCACGTCCTTCACATCTCCGCTGAGCACGCCGCCCTGGATGGCTGCACCGATGGCGACTACCTCATCGGGGTTCACGCTCTTGTTGGGTTCCTTGCCGAAGATTTCCTTAACCTTCTCCTGGATGGCGGGAATACGGGTGGAACCACCCACGAGGATCACCTCGTCGATCTGGCCGGCTGTCAGTCCGGCATCCTTCAGGGCCTGAACGCAGGGAGCGGCCACGGCGTCGATGAGTTTCTCCGCAAGCTGGTCGAACTTAGCGCGGGTCAGAGTCACCACAAGGTGCTTCGGGCCGGTAGCGGTAGCCGTGATGTAAGGAAGGTTGATCTCGGTCGAAGTGGAGCTGGAGAGCTCGATCTTCGCCTTCTCGGCAGCCTCCTTGAGACGCTGCATGGCCATCGGGTCCTGACGGAGATCTACCTCCTCCTTGGCCTTGAACTCATCTGCGAGCCAGTCAATGATCACGTTGTCGAAGTCATCGCCGCCGAGGTGGGTGTCGCCGTTGGTGGACTTAACCTCGAACACACCGTCGCCGAGCTCCAGGATGGAGATATCGAATGTGCCGCCTCCGAGATCGAAGACCGCGATCTTCTGCTCCTTCTCGCTCTTGTCAAGACCGTACGCGAGAGCAGCGGCGGTAGGCTCGTTGACGATACGCTTCACCTTCAGACCGGCGATCTCACCGGCCTCCTTGGTGGCCTGACGCTGGGAGTCGTCAAAGTAAGCAGGTACGGTGATCACAGCCTCGGTCACCTCCTGTCCGAGATAATCCTCGGCGATTTTCTTCATCTTCTGCAGAATCATGGCGCTGATCTCCTGCGGAGTGTAATCGCGGCCGTCGATATCCACCTTCGGGATGTCGTTCTGGCATACTACCTTGTAGGGGACGCGCTTGATTTCGTCCTGCACCTGGTCGCATTTCTCACCCATGAAGCGCTTGATGGAGTAGATGGTGCGCGTCGGGTTGGTCACGGCCTGACGCTTGGCGGGATCACCCACTTTACGCTCGCCGCCGTCAACGAATGCGACGACTGACGGAGTGGTGTTACGACCTTCATTGTTAGGAATCACTACGGGACCTTTGCCTTCGAGTACTGCTACGCAGGAGTTGGTGGTGCCCAAGTCGATACCGATTATCTTTCCCATGGTTTCTATAAATTTAATGTTATCTTTTTCTGGTTTATGTTTTTCAGAGTATCCGGAATCTGTACTTGAATGTATAAGTTCTGGAGTCTGTGGGAGGGACCCCCTCGGGGTTCCATCTGCTTTATTAACAAATTGCGTGCGAAATGTTTCACTTTCCTCGTCAAAAACCTCGCTTCGATGATTCAACGCACTGTCATACAGTCACTTTTAAAATGCCCTCCATAATCTTGTGGATGTGTCAAAAATGTCATTCCTTAAAGAAAATTTGTCAAAAACGCCTTTATCCGACTATAATATATGCGGATATTTGCACATATTGAGGATTTTTTACTAAATTTGCAGTCTACTTCCACCGCTGCAGCTCCGGGGGCAGCCCCCGCCGCGGGAAGCAGCGAAGCAGTTTTGTACAAACCGCACACGAAAGATCTATGAAGCTTCTACAAGAAAAATTAGGCCGTTACGACGCTCCTCAGAAAGCCAAGGCCGCCGGCATCTACCCCTACTTCCGCCCGATCTCAAGCGAGCAGAACACCGAGGTGCTGATGAACGGCAAGAAAGTGCTCATGTTCGGCTCAAACAGCTATATGGGCCTCACCAATCACCCCAAAGTCATCGAAGCGGCCGTAGAGGCCACTAAAAAATATGGCACCGGTATGGCAGGGTCTCCCTTCCTCAACGGCACGCTCGACATCCACAAGGAGTTTGAGGCCCGTATAGCCGACTACGTGGGCAAGGAGGACGCCATGCTCTATTCCACCGGCTTCGGAGTCAATCTCGGAGTGGTCTCCACCCTCACCGGACGTGAGGATTACGTCATCCTCGACGAGCAGGATCACGCCTCCATCATCGAGGGGCGCCGTCTCTCCTTCTCCAACTATCTCAAATACAAGCACAACGACATGGAGTCGCTTGAGGCTCAGCTCAAGAAGTGCGACCCCGCGAAGGTGAAGCTCATCGTCACCGACTCGGTGTTCTCCATGGAGGGCGATGTGGCAAACCTGCCCGAGATAGTGCGTCTCGCCAAGGAATACAACGCCTCCGTGATGGTCGACGAGGCCCACGGTATCGGAGTCTTCGGCAAGGGAGGACGCGGAGTGGTCAACCATTACGGCCTTACCGATGATGTGGACCTCATCATGGGCACATTCTCGAAATCCTTCGCATCCTTGGGAGGATTTATCGCCACGGATAAGGAAATCACCAACTTCCTGCGCCATCACTCCCGCTCCTATATCTTCACGGCCAGCATCACCCCCGCCTCCACCGCCGCCGCCAATGCGGCCATGGACATCATGCTCGCCGAGCCTGAGCGCCAGGAGCATCTTTGGAAAATCACCAATTTCGCCCTCGAGAGCTTCCGCGCGATGGGGTGCGAGATAGGCCACACCTCCACTCCCATCATTCCCCTCTTCATCCGCGACGACTACAAGACCTTCCAGGTCACGCACGATCTTCTGGAAGAGGGAGTGTTCGTGAATCCCGTGGTAACACCGGCCGTGGCTCCACAGGACACCCTCATCCGTTACTCCCTCATGGCCACGCACACCGAGGAGCAGGTGGCACGCTCGCTGGAAGCCATCGAGAAGGTGTTCCGCAAGAACGGCATACTCAAATAAACCCGGATTCAGCAGCCACACATGAAATTCACGCTTGAGGCGACAGCCCCGGGGTCAGCGGCGCGTGCGGGTCAGTTCACCACCGCCCACGGCACCGTGCAGACTCCCATCTTCATGCCCGTCGGCACGGCAGGCACCGTCAAGGGGGTTCACCAGCGGGAACTGCGGGATGACATCAAGGCCCAGATCATACTGGGCAATACATATCATCTCTACCTGCGCCCCGGTCTTGAAGTGATTCACGCCGCCGGAGGCCTCCATAAATTCAACGGATGGGAAAAACCGATCCTGACGGATTCAGGCGGTTTCCAGGTCTTCTCCCTCTCCGGGATACGCAAGCTCTCGGAGGAGGGGGCGCATTTCCGCAGCCATATCGACGGCTCGAAACATCTCTTCACGCCCGAGGGGGTGGTGGACATCGAGCGCACCATCGGGGCCGACATCATGATGGCCCTTGACGAGTGTCCGCCGGGAGATTCCGATTACGAGTATGCGAAAAAGTCGCTCGGACTCACCATGCGCTGGCTTCAGCGCGGATGGAAACGCTACAAGGAGACGGAGGGTCTTTACGGCTATTACCAGTCATATTTCCCCATCGTGCAGGGGTGCGTATATCCCGACCTGCGCCGGGAGTCGGCCAAGTTCGTGCGCGATTTCGGTGCCGACGGCAACGCTATCGGCGGTTTGGCCGTGGGAGAGCCCACAGAGAAGATGTATGAGATGATAGAGATCGTCAACGACATCCTTCCCGCCGACCGTCCGCGTTATCTCATGGGCGTGGGCACCCCCGCCAACATCCTTGAAGCCATAGACCGCGGCGTGGACATGATGGACTGCGTGATGCCCTCGCGCAATGGCCGCAACGGCATGATATTCACGCGCCACGGCATAATCAATCTCCGCAACGCCAAATGGGCCAAGGACTTCTCCCCTCTCGACGAGGGGGGAGCCGCATGGGTTGACGAGGTATATTCCCGCGCATACGTGCGCCATCTCTTCCATGCCGGTGAACTCCTCGCCATGCAGATCGCCTCCATCCACAACCTCGCGTTCTATCTCTGGCTCGTCGGCGAGGCACGCCGCCATATCATAGCCGGGGATTTCGCGCAATGGAAACCGGCGATGGTGGAGGCCGTGACACGCCGCCTCTGATCCCCGCCACATCTTCCCTCACCTCCCGAGCAGACGATGAAATTCACCATCAATATCCCCCCTATGCTTCTCTCCCCCTTCCGTCGCCGGAAAGGGGAGAGAGGGGGCGGTCGTCTGTTAAAGATCCTTGACCTATATATTCTCAGGAATTTCCTGGGCACCTACTTCATGGCCACGCTCCTGTTTCTGGCCGTCATCGCGATGTTTGACGTCACAGAGAAACTCGACGCCTTCCTCACCGCCCCGCTCAAGGAAACCATCTTCGACTACTTCCTCTCCTTCCTCCCCTATTTCGGCAACCAGCTCTCCCCTCTCTTCGTATTCATCTCGGTGATATTCTTCACCACCAAACTCGCCGGCAATTCCGAGATAATAGCCATGATGTCGAGCGGAGTCAGTTTCCGCCGCCTCGTGCGCCCGTATATGATAGGCGCCGCGGTGATAGCGGCCATGACCTTCGCTCTGACCAACTATATCATCCCGCCGACCAACGTCAACCGTATCCGCTACACCAACAAATACGTGCGCAACAAGAGCGTGCAGACCGGCACCGACATCCAGCTCATGACGCGCCCCGGGGAGGTGGCATACATCGGGAGATTTGAGAACTCCAACAAAACCGGCTACCGCTTCTCTCTTGACAAGTTTGACGGCAAACGGCTGATGTCCCGCATGACGGCCGCCACGGCCGTGTATGACTCCACTCGCCTCTACCACTGGACGATGCACGACTACATGATCCGCGACTTCAACGGCATGCGCGAGAAAATCACCCGCGGTTCGTCGCTCGACACCATCATACCCATCGAGCCGAAGGACTTCCTCATCTCCGTCAACGACCAGGAGACGCTCACCACTCCGCAGCTCTCGGACTATATCGAGAAGCAGAGGATGCGCGGCGTGGCCAACATCAAGGGGTTTGAGATAGAGAAAGCGCGGCGCTACGCCTCCACGGCCGCTGCCTTCATACTGACCCTCATCGGAGTATCGCTCTCGGCCAAGAAATCCAAGGGGGGCATGGGTATCAATATCGGTATAGGCCTGGTGCTGAGTTTCAGCTACATACTCTTCTCCACCGTCACCAGTTCACTTGCCGTCTCGGGCTACACCTCCCCCGAAATCGCCATGGAGATCCCCAACATCGTCTACCTCATCATCGGCCTCATCCTCTACCGCCGCGCCTCCAAATTCTAACCGTAATTATTTCATAACTGACCGTAACAACAAAAAAACGGCATCTGCGCCGCGGATTTTTGGTCTGCGGCGCAGATGCTGTTTTGTCGGGATATGCCGGAGTCATGTCCGGCATCGGGAGCGGGGGCAGACCCTCAGGCTTTCAGCAGGTCGTGCACGAATTGATAGTCGGGTTCCTCGGTGATTTCCTTGCAGAGGGAGGTACCCATCACCTTGCCATCCTTGTCGAGCACCACCAGGGCGCGGGCGAAGAGACCGCGCAGCGGGCCGTCAAGTATCTCCACGCCATAATTCTGGCCGAAGTCGCTGCGGAAGGCCGAGGCCGTGCGCACGTTCTCGATTCCTTCCGCGGCGCAGAAGCGTGCGGCGGCGAAAGGAAGGTCCATCGATACGCAGAGCACCTGAGTGTCGGGATATTCCGAAGCCTCCTTGTTGAAACGGCGCACCGATGCGGCGCACACGTCGGTGTCGACCGACGGAAAAATGTTGAGCACCACGCGCTGTCCGCGCAGATCATGAAGCGAAATCTCCGAAAGATCCTTGCCTACGAGGGCGAAGTTGGGAGCCTCCTCCCCTGCCTTGGGCAGGGCATGGGCGATATGCACGGTGTTGCCACCTAATGTCACTGATTCCATAGTCTTGATATTATTTTAGATGATTTTTATGAGTCTTATATATCTTATATATCTTATATGACTTATATGACTTATATATCTTATATGACTTATTATGTTCCCGGGAGATTTAATCCACTGTCATCTCGCCGACGATCGATGTGCCGAGATACTGCTTTACTTCATCAGTGGAGAGTCCACTGCCAAGCAGATACATGAGCTTGGTGACAGCCGCCTCGACCGTGATGTCGTAACCGCTGACCACTCCGGCCTTGGCAAGCATATCTCCGGTGTAGTAACGCTTCTGCTCGTCGCCGCCGTTGAGACACTGAGTTACGTTGTAGATGATCAGGCCGCGGCTCACAGCCTCCGAGAGCGCGTCAAGAAACCACTTCTCCGTGGGGGCGTTTCCGGCTCCGAAAGTGCGGAGCACCACTGCTTTCGTGCCCGGGATGGAGAGCTGCGCCTTCACCACTTCCTCCGTTATGCCGGGATAGAGCCACAGCACCTGAATATTCGGGTCCATGTTGTAGAAGGGCTGAAGGGGAAGCTGCTCGTCATGGCGCATCAGATAGGGCTGTGCATAGTCTATATGCAGGTCAATGGTGCCGAGCACGGGATAGTTGAAACTCTTGAAGGCATGGAAGCCGGTGGAGGTGAACTTGGTGGAGCGACATCCGCGGGTGATGTAGTCCTGGAAGGAGATCACCACTTCCTGTATCATAGGGTCGCCGTTCTCATCCTTGGCGGCAGCTACCTGTAGTGCGGAGATGAGGTTCTCGGTGCCATCCTCACGGGTGTCGCCGATGGGGAGCTGCGAACCGGTGATGACCACCGGCTTGCGGAGGTTGCGCAGCATGAAGGCGAGCGCCGAGGCGGTATAGGCCATCGTGTCGGTGCCGTGGAGCACCACGAATCCGTCAAACTCGTCATAGCGGTCGGCGATGTCCTTCACTATCTGTCCCCAGTAGGTGGGGTTCATGTTGGAGGAATCGATGGGGTTGGGAAACTGCACGCTCTCGATGTCGTATCCCAGATTGCCCACCTTGGGCACGTTGTCCATCAGGTGCGAGAAGTCGAAGGGCTGGAGTCCGTCGGCAGTCTCGACCATGCCGATCGTGCCTCCGGTGTAGATGATGAGTATGCGGGGTTTTGCTGTTGTCTGTGCCATAATTTTGATTTTTTATAAAGATTTGATTATTCCGTCGATTAATAGTATGTCTTTGACATTCCGAATACGAAATGACCGCTGCGCAGGATGACGCATACGAGCACGATGGCCGATGCTATTCCCACGAAGATGAAGGGGAACATCGTGGAGGTGGTGTGGAAGATCTTCTCACCGGCTCCGATGATTACGGGCACCATCGAGATAGCCACATAATTGGCCACCTGCAGATAGGCGAGCGAAAGGGTTGACTTTCTGTCCGACACCACGACCTCGGTGGCCTTGTTGTAGAATATAGGCTGCGCGATACCGTTGCCGAGACCGCAGAGGGCTGCGGCGACGATGTAGATCACCTCGCTGTGGGGTATGAAGATGAAGAGCGCGAAACTGCCCGTGATCATCGAGGCGGCGGCGATGAACGTTCCCTTGCGGAACATCTTCATTACCGGAGTCAATGCGAGACCCACCACAAACATTGCGAAATAGAATGTGGAGGTCATGGTCGAGGCCGATTCAGAGGAGATCCACTTGAAATTCGGGAGATAATAACAGGGTATGCAGGTGGCGAATACGAAGAAGAAGTATGCCAGAAGCAGCCAGATGGTGCGTCCTACGTAGAATCCCCCCTTGACGGTCTGTCCCTTGGTGGAGAATCCTGCCGCATCCACTGCCGGAATAGCGGCGGGAGCATGGGTCTTGGAAGCGGAAGCCTCATCGGGGGCGGTGTCATAATCCGATTTCGGGATCTTGTTGAGGAACGGTATAAGTATCAGCGAGATCACCGGGATAAGGTATACGAAGAAGGCACGGTGCCAGGTATGCGAGAGGTCTCCGGCGATGAGATAGCCCACGGCAAATGTAGCGAGCACAAGAGCGATGTTGCCTATAGCGGATATTATACCCATCTGCTTCATGCGGTATTTACCCGTGAACACGTCGGCGATAAGACCCGTCGAGAAGGGAAGGATAAGACCGCAACCCGCGCCGAGCAGGCAGCTGAGCCAGATAAGGCCCGTGAGGGTGTTGCTGAAAAGTGAAAGGGCGCCGGCCGCGAGATACATTATGGTACCCAGGGCGATGACAGCCACCTTATGGCGTGATTCCGACAGTTTGCCTGACAGCAATACGAAGGGTATGATGATGAGATTGGGGAGCACGGTAAGGAGCTGGATCTTGAAGTCCGTGGCATCGGTGAAGATGCTTCGCAGGCTTCCTTCGATAGGTGTCACCGCGAGACCCGGGAGGTCTACTGCAAGCGAGAGCGACCAAATGGCAAGCACCACCATCATCGAGATGGTGCCTTTACCTGTCTTGATATTCATAATAGTTGATTTTTATAATCTTGTTAATTGATCTGCACGTTCAATCCTTGACGTACACGCGGTCACCGTTGAAGATACCCAGACCGAGTTTCTTCATGACGGCCTTCACGGCAGCCTGTGCCTTGACGGAATTGCCCGCCGCATCCAACGGAGGAGCGAAGGCCGCTATTCCCATCACACCCGGGAATACACCGAGGACACCTCCTCCCACGCCGCTCTTGGCGGGAATACCGGAAGTGTAGAGCCAGTCGCCGGTGTTCTGATAAAAACCGACGGAGGAAATGAGCGTCGTGATTTTGGGAGCGAGTTCCGGTGCGAACACCTCGGCTTTCGTGACGGGATTGATGCCCCCGTTGGCGATGGTGCCGGCGCAGATGGAAAGCTGACTCGCCGTGATGCCCACGGAACATTGCCTGGTGTAAAGGTCAAGGCTCATGGGGACGTCATCGTAGATACGGTTGTAGTTTTTAAGGAGCCACGCGATCGAGCGGTTGTTGAAATTAGTATCGGACTCCGATTTGTAAAGTTCGTCGATCACCTGGGCTTCTGAGCCGCAGAGATCGGTGAAGTTGTTGATGATGGCCTCCCATTTTCCCCAGGAGTCACCTTTCGGCTCCACCATCGAGCAGGCCGTGATGGCACCGGCGTTGACGAGCGGAGTGGAGGGATGGTCGTTCTCCAGAAGAATGGCGAAGATGGAATTGAACGGCAACCCTGTGGCATCCGCGCCTATCTGCTTGAGCACCGCCTCGGCCCCATACTGCTTTAGCACGAGGATGGCGGTCAGCACCTTCGACACGGATTCGATCCCGAATTTGTATTCCGTGTCACCGACATTGAACGTGGTGCCGTCGAGCAGCGTGACGCTTAGTCCGAACAGATTCGGGTCGATGTTTGCCAGAAAGGGTATGTAGTCGGCGTTGTGGCCTCCCTGAATGTCCTTACATTCAGCGTAGGCCTCCTCTACAGCTGCCTTGATCTGAGATTTGGTAAGTGTTTTGTCCATAGTATTAATTTTTATATAAAGAGCCTTATTTTAGCCACTTTATATAAAGAACGTTATGGAAAGGCGTTAGGTTCAGTTACAGTAAAACTTGCGACAAACTCAAGGGAGCTTCGGTAGAGTGAGTTCGCTGTAGCCCTGGAGGAAGAAGTCTTGGGAGAAGTCGAAGGGGCGCAGGAGATTGTCGGCACTCATGACGAGGTCTATGTCGATCCACACGTCTCCCCGGCGGCGTGCTTCGGCGTCGCGCCCGTGTGCATACTCATATTCCTTGAGTAAGGTGTTCAGCTCAGTGTCGGAAAGCAGGGTTTCCCCCGTCACCACAGCGTTGAGATAGTTGCGCGTACCTCCGCCGACGGGTTCCGTTTCATATATGGCGGAACACCGCGCCCCGGTGAGCAGCGTGCAGAGCCACTCCATGGCGAGGGTCATGGCGCTGTGGCGGTCGCCGCAGTTGCACCCCACTCCCAATGTCACTCTGTGTGCCGTTGACGAGACCTCATCCGAACTGTTCATTGCTCCTGTGGTGTGCGTCTGAGGGTGAAAAGCGTGATTTCGGGTGTGGCTCCGATGCGGAAGGGCATACCGACTTCTCCACATCCGATGTTGACGTATCCCCTCACGGGAACACCCTGCTCGTTCTTCTTCTCGAACATCCCGGCCCACTCCTCGTATCTCCACTTGGCAGGAGACCAGCGCCAGTCTCCGGCTTCGAGCATCATCTGCATGGCGTGGGTGTGGCCTGAAAGCGTGAGGTCGATGTTGGTATGCTTAGACACCTCTTTCCGCCAGTGGTCAGGATCGTGGGTGAGAAGTATCTTGAAGCGCTCGTCGTTGAGGTGCATTACGGAGTCGGTGCTCATGCTGTAAGCATCCTCAAGCCGTCCATACTGCTTGAAGGGGGGGTCGCCCCAGTTCTCCACGCCGATAAGCACCAGCGTGTCTGCCGGCGCGCCGGGACGCGAGATAAACACGCGGTCATTGTTGAGCGTGCGCCATCCCATCTGCCTCTGTATCTCGAGGAGGAGGGCATTGTTGGCCTCGCGAGCCTCGGGGGTGTCCCAGTCGCAGTAATCGCCGTAATCATGGTTGCCCAATACGCTGTACACTCCGTCGGGAGCGCTCAACCGGCTCAACACGGGGATGAACGGGAGCACCTCATTGGTCTGACGATTGACTATATCTCCGGTGAATACAATCATGTCAGGCTTGAGGGCATTGATGCTGTCCACGAGCCTGGATATGAAAGCCGTGTCATTACCCCAAGTGCCTACATGGGCGTCGCTGAACTGCGCTATGCGGTATCCCTCGAAGGCCTCAGGGAGTTTGGGAGAGTAAAACTCCACCTCCCTCACCTCCAGCTGTTTCCTTCCCCAAAGCGCCCCCCACCACATCAGGAAGAAGGCCACGAGGGCCGCCGGCAATCCGAACCAGAGACCCGACTTGAAGCGACGAAGTTTCCTGCTGCGCCAGTCACCGAATATATCCTTGTGGAATATCTTCCAGCGGAACACCAGGGGGAGCATCCCTATCCGGGAGAACACCGCGTAGATAAACTTCGAGCCATATACCGTGATGTATCCGTAGAGGCACCACATGATGGGCAGTATGTTGGCCTCCGGGTTGCGGCGCGGCATCAGAAGCACCACACCCAAATAGATGTAGCACAGCAGTGCGCTCACGGCATATACCCTCCCCCACTTGCGCGCACGGCTCGAGTATCTCTTGATTTCGGAATATATGGCCCAGTCCACCAAAATGGAGAGGAAGACCAGAATCAGGGCGGTAACGAGAGGTATACGCATAACTTATTCCATGCCTCCGAGCATAGCTCTGAGCTTGTTCTTCAGCGGATTGGCATACATGGTGAGTATCAGGTGGCGCATATAGTCGCGCTCCTCCTGCGTGATGTCGGGGAGATCGACCTTGGCCAGCTGAGCGGCAAAATACTCCTCGGCCGACTGCTTCTCCTCGGTCGTGTATTTGCCGGCGAAGCGCACCGAGTCGTGCAGGAGATCGAAGGCCACGTAGTTGATGCTGAAGATCTCGTAACTGCGGTGTATAGCCTGGTCAATCATGGCCACTATATACTTTGCCGAGGTGTTCGTGTCGCGAAACTCTCCTATCTGGTCTATGCGGGAGTTAATGAGGGGAGTCAGCTGGAAATGCACCCTCCCCTTGAATTGCAGAAGCCCCGTCTCCATCGAGAAGAGGTCGTCATGCTGCGACTTCCTGAAATCCGGGTCGCGGCGTTTGAGCACGAATTCCCTCACCTTAAGGTAATCGTTGGGGTCGAACTCATAGCTGATGGAGACGGGCATAAGGTTGATCTCCTTCAACTTCTCGTTGAAGGTGCCCTCTCCGCCGTAAGCCAGCATCTTTATCAGCGATTCCTGCGTGCGGTCGCTGCTGTCCTTGGCGCGTCCCTCGCGCTGGGCTATCCACACCGACTCGTGCTTCTCCACGATGGTGTGGTGTATGTAGGCGGAGAGCTTGCGGGCGGCGGCCAGACCTTCGCGCAGACCGGTGTTGCGCTTCACGATGAAACTCTTGTTGAGCCTCACCAGATCCGAGATCCAGTCATATACAAGGAGGTTATTGCCGATGGCTACTTCCGTGGTGGGCATACCCCGGCGCAGGAACGCAAGGTTAAGGAAGGAGGCATCGAGCACGATGTCGCGATGATTGGTGATGAACGTATAGCTCGCCCCCGGATTGTAATACTTTATACCCCCCAGGGTGATACCTGCGGTAGTGGTCTTGGCAAGCATTTCCAGGAAAGGAAACATCACCTGATGCTGGAAGTCATATTTATTGTCGATGCTCAGCAGCTCGTCCACCATGGTCGGTACCATCTCCTTGGGTACGGCGTAACCGAGCACATGCAGGAAACCGGGTTCCTTGACAAGATTTTTCATCTTCTCACGAAACACGTCGTCCGAATATGGGGCTATATCGCTGAAATCGAATTCTTGTGTGTTGTCTGTCATGGTCTTGACGGTATTAAGTAGTTCTCAAAAATTAAACGATATATATTTCAAAGTAGTAACTGAAAATCTTGAATCATAAAACTTGCTGTTTTTGGCCGCTTCGGACTTATCATTCAGTCGAATACGTACATATTCTCCCTCATTCCGCACCCAAATCGCCTCAAAAACATCCAAGTTTTATGTATTCATTAATTTTTGAGAACTACTTCTTCCCGCAAATATAACACTTTTTCCCCAACAAATGCTCATTTTTTTCCAAATAAGTGGCTCCGACACCCTAATATGACGTTTCCGGGACCCGTATGTCGGGCTTTATTCCTCGCTGCGGTAGCGGCGCCACCGCTCGAAGAGGGCCGCCATGTCGTCAGGTAGCGGAGCCTCGAAGTCCATCTCCTCTCCGGTGCGCGGATGCACGAATCCGAGCGTGCGGGCGTGCAGCGCCTGACGGGGACAGATGGAGAAGCAGTTCTCCACAAACTGTCTGTACTTGGCGAATGTGGTGCCCTTGAGTATCCGGTCGCCCCCGTAGCGGGCGTCGTTGAAGAGGGGATGTCCCTTGCTGAGCATGTGCACGCGTATCTGATGCGTGCGCCCCGTCTCCAGGACACACTTCACGATGCTGACATACCCCAGCGACTCCATCACCTCGTAGTGGGTCACGGCGTGCTTCCCTATCGCGGGATCGTCGAAGACGGCCATCTGGAGCTTGTTGCGCGGGTTCCGGGCTATGTTTCCCGCTATCGTGCCTTTTTTCTCCGGGAAGTCGCCCCACACCATCGCCACATATTCACGGCGTGTGCTCTTGTGGAAAAACTGGTTGCCGAGATGTGTCTTGGCTTCAGGCGTCTTGGCCACTACAAGCAACCCCGAGGTATCCTTGTCGATGCGATGCACGAGCCCGAGTCGGGGATCGCTCACGTCGTAGTCGGGGTTGTCGCGGAAATGCCACGCCAGGGCATTGACAAGGGTGCCGTGATAGTTGCCGTGGCCGGGATGAACCACAAGACCTGCCGGCTTATTGACCACCAGCAGGTCCGCGTCCTCATACACTATGTCCAGGGGGATGTCTTCGGCTATAATCTCGAATTCATACCTGGGCCTGTCCATCACGATGGAGACCACATCTCCGGGCTTCACCTTGTAGCTGGACTTCACGGCCTTGCCGTTGACTATTATACACCCCGCGTCCGCAGCCTGCTGGATACGGTTGCGCGAAGTCTTGACCATGCGGTCCACCAGAAACTTGTCCACCCTGAGCAGCTGCTGCCCCTTTTCGGCTTCGAAGCGGAAATGCTCGTAAAGCTCCCGTCCGTCCTCCATAATGAAGTCAGGCGACTGCACCTCCCGCTCCTCGCCTCCCTCGGACATATCGTCAAGAATATCGTCTTCCATCTGCATCAGTTGAATATGTTTTCGGACTGCTCGGCACTCTCTGTCGGGGCCTGCTCCGTGCGCTGTGATGATGATGAGGAGGAGGAGGACTGCGACGATGTGGTGGAGGAAGAGAAGTCGCTCCCGGAGTCGCCGCCGTAGCCGTAACCGTAGTCGGTCTCGCCTCCGCCGTCGTAGGTGGACTGCGAGTTGAGATATTCGTAGTATTCGGCGTTCTGCAGCGAGTCGCGCAGCTCCACGAGTCTGCCGTCATACACCTCCACGGTGATCTTCGCATTTAGGGGCACCTTCTGCATCTTCTTGACGGTGCGCCCGTTGGCCAGGATCTTGACTATGCAGTCATTGTCTCCCAATACCTTAACGACGCGAATGTCCTTGAATCCCAACTCTTCGAGACGCGCCATTCCCTGCCTGAAAGAAAAACTCCTCAGGGCATCCTCTCGCGGGTTGTTGTCCTGGTCAATGATTACCTCCTTGGGATGCACCGCGTTGATATACAGGAATATCTTGCGCCCCGGCTTCACCACAGAGCCGGACTTCGGAAACTGCTCTATGACGTATCCGGGCTTCACGTGGTCCACATACAGCGAGTCGCGTATGTCCACGCGGAATCCCCGCTCGTGAAGCGTCTCCACGGCCCGGGTGTACGACATGTTCTCCACCCCCGGCACGGTGTCGCTCTGGCCGTGGCGGGTGAAGAGGGCTATCGAGAGATACACTATCCATATCCCGATGAATCCCACCAGGATTATTATGATAAGGTTGACCAGCACCGGATGGCGCCCCATCAGGCCCCGGGCATCGATATTTCCTTTCTCTTTTTCCACTGTTTCACGTCTTTGGCCCCGCAGCAGCATCGCATTGGAGCGTGCAACGGGGATTTTTCGCCCCAAAGTTACTAAAAATCCACTGAATAAGCGCGATGTTCCGAAATTTTTTATTAACTTTGCACGTTAGAAAAGTCACAAACGGCAATTATGACCCGACAATCAGCTTCGCGTGTCGTCGCCCTCATGCTTCCCCTGTTCCTACTCGCCTCCTGCGGCGAATACAACAAGGTGCTCAAGAGCCGCGACGCCAACGTGAGATACGACTACGCCAAAAAGGCTTACCGGAACGGCAAATATGAGCAGACCATCAATCTGCTCACCGACCTCATCACCCCTCTGCGAGGCACTCCCGAGGGTGAGGACGCCCTCTACACCCTGGGCCTGGCACACTACAACAACCACGATTATCTCAATTCCGCCGTATATTTCAAGACCTATTACCAGCGGTATCCCAAAGGAAAATACACCGAGCAGGCCCGCTTCTACAGCGGATACGGATATTACCTCGACTCCCCCGACCCGCAGCTCGACCAGTCTGGCACCATCAAGGGCCTCGAGGAGCTCTCCTCCTTCCTTGACTATTACCCCATGAGCGACAAGGCCGACATGGTGAAGGAGGCCATTTTCGAACTCCAGGACAAGCTCACCCTCAAGGAGCTCCAGAACGCGCAGCTGTATTACAATATGGGTAATTTCCTGGGCAACAACTACCAGGCCGCCATCATCACGGCCAAGAACGCCCTCAGGACCTACCCCTACTCCAAATACCGCGAGGACTTCGACCTGCTGATCCTCAAGTCAAAGTTCCAGGAGGCCAAGGAGAGTGTCGAGGAGAAGAAAATCGACCGTTTCCGCGAGGTGATTGACGAATACTATTCCTTCGTCAATTCATATCCCGAATCACACAACCTGCGCGAGGCAAAGAATATCTACACCATCGCCCGCAAATACGTGCAGGATTGAGAGTACATCCCGTAAATTTCGTCCAAGACTATACATATAATATGGATTACAAGAAGACCAACGCTCCCCTCACGACCGTCACCCGCGACATGATCGCCATGGCGGAACAGACCGGAAACGTCTACGAAACCGTCTGCATCATCGGCCGCCGCGCCAACCAGATCGCAGTGGAGATGAAAAAGGAACTCGAAAAGAAGCTCCAGGAGTTTGCCTCCACTTCCACTGACAACCTCGAGGAGGTGTCAGAAAACCGCGAGCAGATCGAAATCTCCCGCTTCTACGAGAAGCTCCCCAAGCCAACGCTCATCGCCACTCAGGAATACATCGAGCACAAGCTCTATTTCTCCAATCCCCTCAAGGAGAAGGATCTGCTCAACGACTGATTTCCCCCGATGCAGTAAACAATTCCAATGCGGAAGATACATCTTTTCAATCCGGATACAGACTACGCTCTGGCATCCGGATTGAATTTTTATACTCCCCCGGCTTCAGTGCTCGCCCTGCGCTCCCGTCTCGCTCTGCTCCCCTCCCTCTGGGCATCCCCCGGCGACTCCATTCTGCTTCTCGACCCCGCTCCGGGTACTCATGAAGATTTGGTCGGCTATCTCCCGGCAGCGCGTAAAGGGCTCACCCTGATTCCGGCTTCCACGCTTTCACCCGACACCCCTCCCCCTTCCGACCTCATTCCGACCCCCTGGGGATGGAACCGGGCACTGCGCACACGCCTCCTCACACTCGGATTCGCACCCTCTCTCCTTCCTTCCGAACAAACCCTCGACACACTGCGCTCACTCTCCCATCGGCGCTCAGCCGGAACATTTAACCGTCTGCTCGGCTCGCCATACGCGGCTGAGGAACTTTTCAGTGTCGAGGAGGTCAGGGAGTATGTGGAGCATCATCCGGACGCGTGGCTCAAGGCCCCGTGGAGCAGCTCGGGACGCGGCATCATATCCTGCGGCGAACTTCAGGAGCATCACATCTTACCCTGGGCACGGGGCATAATCAGACGCCAAGGTTCGGTAATGGCCGAGCGCGGAGCCGACCGAGTCCTCGACTTCGCATCCGAATGGATATGCAGCGGCGGGGAGACACGGTTTGAGGGGTTGTCCGTATTCCGCACCTCATCGCGGGGTAAATACCACGGCAATCTATCCCTGCGGCAGCATCTTCTCGAAGAGGAGATAAGAAAAGCCGCCCCGGGTTGGGACGGCTCTCTGATATGCCGGCAGAAAGAGGTGCTCGATGAGCTGATCGCCCCCTTCTACGACGGACCGCTCGGTATCGACATGCTCGCGGACCGCCACGGGCGCGTGCGCCCATGCGTGGAAATCAACCTGCGCATGACCATGGGCCATGTCGCGCTCTTCTCCGGCACGGACTTCGCGCAGGAGTTCAACCTCCTGCAATAATAGCCTTTCTTAGAATTTCTTGAGTTCCTTGTAAAGACGTTGCACCGGCAGTCCCATCACATTATAGAAACTGCCGTCTATCCTCTCCACGGCCACACACCCTATCCATTCCTGGATGCCATACGCTCCGGCTTTGTCCAGGGGATGATAGCGCTTGACGTAATACTCCGCCTCCTCGCGGGTCAATGTGCCGAATGTGACATCCGTGCTCACCGAAAAGTCGATGCTCTTCTCCTTGGTCGTGACGGATACACCGGTCACCACCTGGTGCGTGCGCCCCTGGAGTGTCATCAGCATATCCACGGCCTGCTCCTCGTTGTATGGTTTGCCGTAGATGGTGTTGTCAAGAATCACCACCGTGTCTGCGGTTATCACCAGTTCGTCATCCTTGATAAGGTCACGGCATGCCGAAGCCTTCTTGCGTGCCAGATACCCCGGTACATCCACGGCATTCATCTCGGGAGGAAACGTCTCGTCAACACCCTCTACCCTCACGCACTCGAAGGGGATGTCAAGCATACCCAAAAGCTCCCTGCGGCGCGGTGACCGGCTCGCAAGAAGCACCTTGTAATTTTTCAATATCTTTTCCATTCTGATTTTGTTTTTGCAGACGCGGCACGCCGCGTCCCTGCTTATACCTCACCATCCGAAAGCCTTCCCAGGAGCCATCCAGTGGCCGTGGGCCTTCAGCACCTGCTCCACCACATCCCTCACGGCGCCATATCCACCGTCGAAGCGGGATATGTAAAGCGCGGTCTCGCGTGCCTCGGCTGCCGCATCATGCGGGGCGCAGGGAAGTCCCACGTGTCTCATGCACTTCAGATCGGGTATGTCATCGCCCATATATATCACCTCCTGCGGCAGAAGTCCCTCCTTCTCCATCCATTCCTGAAGGATAGGGAGTTTATGAGCGGCTCCTTGATAGATGTCGGTGATGCCCAAGGCCTCGAAACGCTTCTGCACGGCGTCGCTCCTCCCCCCGGTGATGATGGCGAGACGCAGACCGCTTTTCGCGGCAAGCTGGAGGGCGTAGCCATCCTTGATATTCACCATGCGCATCGGCATCCCGTTCTCTCCCAAGGGAATAGTGGATGGAGAGAGCACTCCGTCCACGTCAAAAACGATTCCCTTGATGATGGATAAGTCGTAATTCATTTATTTCTTGTTATTTTTTAAATAGTTCTGAAAAATTAAACGACATATGTTTCAAAATATTTATGAAAATCTTGAACCACAAAACTTGCTGTTTTGGCCGCTTTCAGCTTGTCATTCAGTCGAATACATACGTATTCTCCCTCATTCCGCACTCAAATCTCCTCAAAAACATCTAAGTTTTATGTAAGTAAGTGTTCAAATTTAAACGATATAATCAAAAGTAAGTGATCACTTGATCTTTTATACAATCTGCGGCTTCTTTTTTGCCGCTTTCAGCTTGTCGCTCAGTCGCATAGCTCGCTATGCTCCCTCTCTCCGCACAGAAATCGTCTAAAAAACAAGCTCGCCTATTGTATAAATTAAATTTGAACACTTACTTATTCATTAATTATTCAGAACTACTTATATAATCCGAGAGGAGACGATATATCTCCGACAACCGGGGATTCGCCGCGAGAGCCCTCTCCTGACGGGCCATCACTTCGCGGTCTCCCCTTGCAGCCGGTCCGGTCTGCGCCTCGCGCGGCGGCAGCGATTCGAGTTTTTCGACCGTCTCCCTGATGAGGGGAAGCATATCGCGGATGCTGTAACCCTGCTGCCTGAGAATGTCATCGGAAATGGTCCAGAGGGCATTGGCGAAGTTGCAGGCGAAGACAGCTGCAAGATGTACCCCGGCGCGGAGTTCCGAATCGGCCCCGTGGACATTACCGGTGACAAGACGGGCTAAATTCTCAAGCGCCTCCGCAGTCTCGGGAGCGGAACCCTCTATAAAAAAGGGTATGTCATTGTAATTTAACTCGCGGTCTTTGGAGAAGGTTTGCAAGGGATATAACACCCCCGTCTCTCCGGGCCAGATACTCAAAGCGCCCATAGGCACGCTCCCCGAGGTATGCGCCATAATCGGGAATTTGCCGCTCCCCTTCCCGGCGCGCCATAATTCCGTCATTCTCCCGGCTACTTCGCCGATCGCGTCATCGCTCACGGCTATGATGATATAATCCACATTCTCCGGAAGGGTGTCTTCCGGAGAATGTGGATTGACTTGAGTTACCTGCGCCACCGCGCCGAAGGCCCGGGAAAGGTGTGAGCCCACTCTGCCTCGGCCTACGATGGCTACGCGCATCATCATTTCTCGGGATTCTCTGCGGCGGCAGCTGCGGGCACCACCACCGGGGCGAGATTCTGATTGGCCTGATACTGGTATTTGGCCTCCCAGCCCAAAGCCGAGGCTCCGAGCACTGCGGCGTCACTCTCCTTGAGTTCGGAAATGAGGATCTTGATCTTGCCTTTATATACAGGGAAGAGGGCATTATCAAATGCCTCGCGCATGGGCTTCATCAGCAGGTCGCCGCTCTTGGCCAGACCGCCGAAAAGGATAATGGCCTGCGGAGAGGAAAAGGCGCACATGTCGGCGCAAGCCTCTCCGAGGATCTTGCCCGTGTAGTCGAAAATCTCCTTGGCGAGTTTGTCGCCGGCCACGGCCGCATCATATACATCCTTGGAGGTGATGTCCTCGATCTCGAGGCTGCGGAGCATGGAGGGTTCGGTGCGTATCTCCAGGAACTCGCGGGCCGTGCGCGCCACACCGGTAGCCGAGGCGTATGCCTCGAGACATCCCGTGCGTCCGCAGCCGCAGACGCGGCCGTTGTTACGCTTCACCACGAGGTGACCCAGCTCGCCGGCGTTGCCGTCATGACCATACACCATCTGGCCGTTGACCACGATGCCGGAGCCGACACCGGTGCCGAGAGTGATCATGATAAAATCCTTCATGCCTCGGGCCGCGCCGTAGGTCATCTCGCCGAGCGCGGCGGCGTTGGCATCGTTGGTGACGGCTACGGGGAGGCCGTCGAATGCCTTGCTAACCTTCTCGGCCAGGGGGATGACGGGACCCCAGGGGAGGTTTGGCGGATTCACGATCTCGCCGGTGTAGTAATTGGCGTTAGGGGCGCCGATGCCGATACCCTTGATCTTCCCTTCGGCGTCGTTGGCCTGGAGAAGGCGCGTCACCTCCGTGTGGAGCTCATCCACATAGTCGTCAAAGTCGGCATGCTTCTTGGTCTTGATAGAGCCGCTGGCCACCACCTGGCCGCGGGCGTCTACGATACCGAAAACCGTGTTGGTGCCTCCTACGTCGACACCCAGTACATAAGGTTTTGTCATGGTCATCTCTACTATTAATAATGTGTGTTTTTAATCCGATCCTAAAGTTAACGGCTCCCCCCCGGTCCATACGGCTCCCCCGGCCGGGATTGATTGTGCAAATATAACAAATAAAAATCAAACCAATCAAATTTTCTTTTGTTAATTATATAGAATTTACTTTGAAAAACATTTTTTTATGAACTTCAACAACTTCACAATCAAATCGCAGGAAGTGGTCCAGAAGGCCATTGAGCTCTGCCGCTCCAACGGACAGCAGCTCATCGAGCCCGCCCACCTGCTGAAGGCGCTGATTGATGAGGCCGAGACCATTGTTAACTTCGTTTTTCAGAAGCTCGGTGCCAATCTCAACGTCGTACGCTCCGGACTCGACCGCGACATAGCGTCCCTTCCCAAGGTGTCGGGCGGTGACGTGACCCTCAGCCGCGAGGCAAACGAGGCCCTTCAGAAGGCCGTGGATTTCTCCAAGTCGATGGGCGACGAGTATGTGTCGGTGGAGGCGATGCTGATGGGTATCCTCAAGACCCGCTGCTCCGCTTCGCAGATTCTCAAGGATGCCGGAATCACCGAGGATGGTCTCAAGGCCGCTATCCAGGAGCTCCGCAAGGGCAATAAGGTGACTCAGCAGAGTGCCGAGGAGTCTTACCAGGCCCTTTCGAAATATGCCATCAATCTCAACGACCGCGCGCGCAGCGGCAAACTCGACCCGGTGATCGGTCGTGACGAGGAGATACGCCGTGTGCTGCAGATCCTGTCGCGCCGCACAAAGAACAATCCCATGCTCGTCGGTGAGCCGGGTACAGGTAAGACCGCCATCGCCGAGGGCCTCGCCCACCGCATCGTGCGCGGCGACGTGCCTGAAAACCTGAAGTCGAAGCAGATATATTCTCTCGATATGGGTGCCCTCGTGGCCGGTGCGAAATACAAGGGCGAGTTTGAGGAGCGTCTTAAGGCCATCGTCAACGAAGTGACGCAGTCTGACGGCGAGATCATCCTCTTTATCGACGAAATCCACACTCTTGTGGGTGCCGGTAAAGGAGAGGGCGCGATGGACGCGGCCAACATCCTGAAGCCGGCCCTTGCGCGCGGCGAACTCCGCTCCATCGGCGCCACCACGCTCGACGAGTATCAGAAATATTTCGAGAAGGACAAGGCCCTGGAACGCCGCTTCCAGAAGGTGATGGTAGATGAGCCTGACGAGATGTCCGCCATCTCTATCCTGCGCGGACTCAAGGAGAGATATGAGAACCACCACAAGGTGCGCATCATGGACGAGGCCATCATAGCGGCCGTGCAGCTCTCAGTGCGCTACATCACGGACCGCTTTCTCCCGGATAAGGCCATTGACCTTATCGATGAGGCCGCCTCGAAGCTCCGCCTCGAAATGGACTCCATGCCGCAGGCTCTCGACGAGGCGCAGCGCAAGATAGCCCAGCTCGAAATCGAGCGCGAGGCCCTCAAGCGCGAAGGCAACGACTACAAGATCAAGGAAATTGACGAGGATCTCGCCAATCTCCGCGACACGCAGAAGTCTCTCAAGGCCAAATGGCAGGCTGAGAAGAATGAAATCAACAAGATCCAGCAGAACAAAATCGATATCGAGCAGCTCAAGCACGAGGCCGAGATGGCGAAGCGCGAGGGAGACTATGCCAAGGTGGCTGAGATCGAGTATTCCAAGATAAAGCAGAAGGAAACAGAGAACGCCGAGATCCAGGAGCGCCTCAAGCAGCTCCAGGGCGAGGGTGCCATGATCAAGGAGGAGGTCGACGCCGAGGACATCGCCGAGGTGGTCAGCCGCTGGACAGGTATCCCCGTCAAGAAGATGGCCCAAAGCGAGAAGGAGAAGCTGCTCCATCTCGAAGAGGAGCTCCACAAACGCGTGGTCGGACAGGATGCTGCCATCAAGGCCGTCAGCAACGCCGTGCGTCGCTCGCGCGCGGGCCTGAATGACCCCCGCCGTCCTCTCGGCTCGTTCATCTTCCTCGGCACCACCGGTGTCGGCAAGACCGAGCTTGCGAAGGCCCTGGCCGAATACCTCTTCGACGACGAGGATATGATGACCCGTATCGATATGTCGGAATACATGGAGAAGCACTCCGTCAGCCGTCTGGTCGGAGCGCCTCCGGGATACGTAGGATATGAGGAGGGTGGTCAGCTCACCGAGGCCGTGCGCCGCAAACCTTACAGTGTAGTGCTCTTCGACGAGATCGAGAAGGCCAACCCGGATGTCTTCAATATCCTGCTCCAGGTGCTTGACGACGGACGTCTCACCGACAACAAGGGTCGTTTCATCAATTTCAAGAACACCATCATCATAATGACCTCCAACGAGGGCTCCCCCATCATCCGCGAGAATTTCAAGGATATAGATTCCAAGACCGAGGAGCAGCGCGAGGAGGTGATCTCCAAGACCAAGGAGGATGTGCTCGAACTGCTGAAGATGAAGATTCGTCCCGAGTTCCTCAACCGAATCGACGAGATCGTGATGTTCACGCCCCTCAACAAGAAGGAGATTCAGGAAATCGTGGACATCCAGGTTAAGAGCGTGCAGAAGATGCTTGCCTCCAACGGTGTCACGCTCACCATCACCAAGCCCGCTCTCGAGCTCCTCGCCGAGGATGGATATGATCCGGAGTTCGGTGCGCGTCCCGTGAAGCGCACCATCCAGCGCATGGTGCTCAACCAGCTCTCTAAGGACATCCTGGCGCAGAAGGTTGACCGCGACCATCCCATCGTCATAGACCGCGAGGGTGACGAGCTGGTCTTCAAGAACTGAATTTAACATTCCCCTAATAAGACGGGCGACGGCCGATGGCCGCCGCCTTTCTTATATCAAATATTTCAATGCGGACGTGGCACGCCACGTCCCTACAATCTGCGGATTATAGCGCGAAAAGAAAATGCGGCCCGCACGTGTAGGTGCGGGCCGCATTTTCTTTTGTATGTTTGATACTTTACATCCGGAAGGGATTACTTAACGACCTTAACGGCCTTGCCATTCTGCACGCGGATGAACATGCCCTTTTCGGGGTTGGCTACGCGTACGCCCTGGAGGTTGAAGTATACAGCCTCGCCATTGGCAGCCTCGATGGCGGCTACGCCGGTGGATACGCTCTTAACCATGATCTCGTTGGTGGCGCAGTTGAAGGATACAGTGAAGGTCTGACCCTCGGTGGCACCTTCGATAGTCATGTTAGCATCCCAGTTGTCGGGGATAGCCACCCACTCGTTCTCAGCGATAGCCTGGCCGTTGGAGTGCCATACGTCGGAAACACCGTTCCAAACCTTTACCTTGAAGGAGGAAGTGCCGATGGGAAGATCCTCAAGCACTGCGATGCCCTCTGCATCGGCTGCTACGCCGTTGTCAAGCCAGTCGTTGAAGTCACCGAGCACGTTGACATACCAGGTGGTGTAGTCAACCTGGCTGCCTTCGCCGACAACAGTGAGTTCAGCAGTCTCAAGGTTGAACTTGAGGACAGCGTTGGTCACGTTCTGAGACATCTTCATGTTGTTGCTGTTGTTGTAGTAGCATACGTAGGGAGTGTTGACCTCCATAGCTACGCCGGAGCTGTAGTTCACGTCAGCCCAGTCAGCATCGGCGATCTTGAACTCTTCGCCGGCAACGAGCTCGGCAACTTTCAGCTCGTAGTCCTTGCCGCCGAGATGGGTGAACTTGTAAGCGGGATCCACGCCCCAGCCGTTCATTGCGCCGCGGAGATAGATCTCAGCGGGTACATCGGGGATAACGATGGAGCCGCCCAGACCGGATACGGTCACGATGTTGGTGTTGGTGTTGAGGGTGAGGGTCACGTTGGAAACCTCCTCAGTGAAACGGAAGTTCTGACCATCCTGGCGCACGGCGAAATCTCCGTTGTCAGTTATATTGCACATACCGGAAGTGTCTGCACCGAGGTTAACACTCCATCCGCCGTTCTCACGGAACTTGAACTGGCCCTTGAGGGATTCAACCTTTACAGTCCATACACCGGACTCGGTCTGGGTCATGGCGAGGTCGCCATTCCAGTTGTTGAACTCACCGATCAAACCCCAATCGGCGCTGGCGCTACCTGCGGTCAGGAAAAGACCGGCAGCGAGTGCGAGTAAACCTTTCTTCATGATAAGATTACTTTTTGCGTTATTATTATGGTTAATTATATGTGGTTGCTGTTGTTAAGCCTCTTTTCTCATACATTCAGGCACATACCTCTTGCGGCATCAGCTTCTAAGGTTGCTCCTAACATGGTTGAGTTTTCGGGGGCAAAGATAATACGTTTTTTCTTAATGTACGTTATCTTTTTAAAAATTTAACATTCATTAACAATCCAACATTTACAGTTGGGAATATGGTTGCGTCCAGGTGCTCCACGCCGTCGGGTCACCGCTCTCCATGCCGCGGCTGAACCATCTGACACGCTGCGAGGATCGGCCGTGGTTGAAGCTCTCCGGCATCTCCCTGCCGTAGGCTTTCTTCTGAAGATAGTCGTCGCCTATTTTCGAGGCGGCGTTGAGGGCGTTCTCCACATCGCCCGGTTCGAGGCTTCCGAACATCTCGTTGTCGTTATAACCCCACACTCCGGCGAGGTAATCGGCCTGCAGCTCGATGCGCACGCTTATCTGATTGGCCTCCGTTTCGGGGAGACGCGCCATTTTCTCATGGGCTTCGGAGAGGATGCCGAGTTCGTTCTGCACATGATGGCCCACCTCGTGGGCTATGACGTAGGCGTATGTATAGTCACCGTCGGCACCGATGTCGCGCCGCATATTCTTGAAGAAATCAAGGTCGAGATATATGGTCTTGTCGGCCGAACAGTAGAAGGGCCCGGTCTGGGCGGTGCCGCGTCCGCACCCGGTCTGCACCGAGCCGTGATATATCACCATCTTCGGGGGCTGATATGTGCCCCACCCCTGCCGTTTGAACTCCCGGCTCCACACGTCCTCAGTGCCGGCGAGCACCTTCGACGCCAGGTCATACAGGCGTTGCTCCTCCGGGGATTCCGAGGAGGGGGTGGCCGACTGCTCGGTCAGACCGGAAAGCTGACCCGAACCGATGACATTTGTCACCACATCGCCGATATTGCCCCCTGACATCAGGGTGATGATGGCACCGACGATCACGGCGAGAATACCCCCGCCGACACCTACCGCGCGACCGGACACACCGCGCCGGTCGCTGACATTGCTGCTGTTTCTTCTTCCGTCAAGTTTCATACTCGTAGGGACGCGATTCATCGCGTCCGATTTGATTTACGTTGTTACTATGCGATTCATCACGTCCGATCATCATAACGTCCGAACCGGTATTCCTCATTAAATCTGTCATACGACCAATTCTCAACATTTCATCATCTCATCATCTTGCCAGTGACATTTGGATGGAGATGCCGAAGTCGGTGTTGGAGGTAGGATAGCTGTTGTTGGACACCAGGGGGTTGTTGGTCTGGTGATCGAAGTATGCGCCGATGGTCAGACGTTTGCTCAGCTGATAGTTGGCCATGAAGTTGACGGAGAAGGTCTGCGTGCCCTGCGTGGCCTGGGTATAGGCAGTCTCAATGCGGCGTATGAGCGTCGCGTTGTTGGCAAAGGAGAGGTCAAGGTTGAGCGAAAGGTCGTTGCTCACGCTCCCCTGCTTCGATCCGATCTTGAGTATCTTGGCGAAGTTGGCGATCTTGTATCCGGCTCCGATGGTGAGCTGACGCGTACCCGTCTCCACCACCTGTCCGGCGGCTGAGTTGAGGTTGAGCGTGCGGGCGTCATTGTATTCGGCCTTCACGGAGAGGTCGTTCTTGAAGGTCATGTTGACTCCGAGCAACGGACCGAATTTCTCGGTGATGGCCACGCTCGACACGTTGTAGGGCGACGAGGGTATGGGCTGCTGCGAGATCTCGTCAAAGGTGAATCCCAGGTCTCCGCCGATACCGACCCAGTTGAGGTAGCTGCCGTAGGAGCCGATGCTGTAGGTGCACTGGTAGGCATGGTTGAGGGTGAAGGACTTGAAAATGTTCTTCATGTTGCCAATCTGGAGGAGACCGTCGTAAGTCACCTTCCAGTTGGGGAGCATCGAGGAAAGTCCGGGGAACAGATTCAAAGTGATGTTGTCGGGGTTCTGTCCGCTGTAAGCAGCGAGGAAGGCCGGGATGAGCACATCGGAGGATGTGCGGCTCACGCTTCCCACTTCGGGATTGTAGGCTGAGCCGCCGAGGGGGTTATCCTCCATGAATCCGGTGGAGGGATAGGAGGAGCCTCGGTAGAGCTGCTCGTAGCGTGCGGCCACCTTGGGGATATAGCTCAGGAACTTGTCGAAG
This sequence comes from uncultured Porphyromonadaceae bacterium, assembly GCA_947174995.1. Lineage (GTDB taxonomy): Bacteria > Bacteroidota > Bacteroidia > Bacteroidales > Muribaculaceae > Lepagella. The sequence continues at coordinate 12,297 of CAMWLC010000022.1, read as the reverse complement.
GCGTCCGACTGATAGCCGTTGTCGGCCTTGCTGCTGCGCAGGGCCGTGGCTATGGCCACATGCGTACGGGTGTATGAGCCGCTGCGCGTGGTGGGCATACCGGCGAACATGAACTGCACCTGGCGCGTACGATTGTCCGTGAGATTATCCGTCAGTGTGATCTTCAGGCCGCGGATCGGCTCAAGGGTCAGCTCGAAGTGGAATTCCGTGCCCTGGTTCCAGACAGCGGGTGATGTCTGCTCGCCGGACATCAGGAGCCAGTCGCGGTCCATGGCTTTCTGCACATAGTCCTCGCCGTAGAATCCGAAGGCGAAATCAAGGCCGGGGGCCATGGGACCGTACTTGGTGGACTGACCGAAGATGTCACCCACATTGGGAGCGAACTGCGGCAGGGTGAGGGAATGTGAGGAGCGCCAGCGGAAAGAGAGGTTGCGGGGGCTCATGAGGAGACGCAGACCGTAGTCGCGCACCTCGTGAAGCACGTTCTTCTTCTCCTTCTTCTCGACCTCTCGCACGGTCACGGACACCGATTTGTCGCTGCGCGTGAGAATCTCGATGGTGTTTTCGTCCACGACACGTGTCTCCAGTTTGAAGGGATTGCCGCTGCTTGTGGCCGTGATCTTCACATCTTTGGTCTTCATGTTGTGTTTCACGAGCGTGGTGGTGTCCGGGGCGAGATTTATCACCCTGACATATTTCTTGGGCTTGGATTTATTGCCCTTGCCGGACGTGCGGTTGCCGCCGCGTCCGGATGAGGCGAAGCGGGAGTTGATGTCCTTGAGGAGCTTTGACTTGTTGTAGAGTCCCTCGAAGTTGAAGCGTGCGTCGGCGTTCCAGGTGGACTGGTTCTGGATGGAGTTGCCCAGATAGAGGTCATCCACGGTAGTGCCGCGATCCCATGCGTAAGTGGAGGTGTAGGTGATGGAGCCGGTGAGATAGTCCAGGAAGGGTATCTTGTTGAAGGGGGCGCGATAGGAACCGGTGAAAGTCTGATTGTAGTTCCAAGGGGTGCCGAATCCCTTGATCGAGCTCCACACGGTGTCTTTCCAGTCGCGGTACCGGTCGGGAAAGAGCTTCTTGTTGACGGCGCCGATGGTCTCCTCGATGCGTGCCGTGGTGTTAGACGAGAAACTCAGGGAGAGGGACTGGATGATGTTCCAGGTGAGCGACATCTGGCGGTTCCAGAGGAAATTCTTGCTGACCTGCACGGGCAGTTCCACATCAACATCCACCTCATTACGGCTCTGCTGCTCGTAGTAGTGGCGGTTCATCGACGTGAAGAGGGTGAGATTGTTGAACAGCCAGTTTATCTGCCATTCGCGCAGGAATTGCAGGAACTTCGATTTCTTATCGCCTCCGATTTTCGCGAAGGGCTTGAGGGGCTTGATCATCGGCGAATAGCTGTATTGCAGCGAGCCGCGATAGTCGCTGGTGTTCTCGTAGGCGGTGGTGGGATCCACATCTTTCTGCTTGGCGAATGAGAACGCGGCCTGGAAGTTGGCGGGATCCCAGGGCATCGGCGTCTTGCTCTGCACGTTGAAGCGGAGGTTGGATATGGAGAAGTTTTCCGTGACGCGGCGCGTCATGGCGTAGTTGTTGATGGAGTCGCGCTCGGCTTTGGTAGCAGCCGCGTCGAGGGCATCCTTCAGCAGGACATCCTGGTCGAGGGGATTGTATTTGGGTGTGGTGGTCTCCTGCGAGCGGGAGTAGTAGATGGGTGCCGTGAGTTTAGCTTTCTCGGGTATCACCTTACCGAGGTCTCCCTGCACGGCCACGTTATAGAGGTCATACGTCTCCATGCGGCGCGATGCGAGGCTTTGGTCCACGCCTCCGAAGCCGTCGGATTCATGATGGAAATTGAAGTTGACACTGGCCACATCCGACAGAGAGAGATTGGCCGTACCCTTGGCCGCCCAACCACCGCTCTGGTTGAAGTCAGTCACTTTCAGCTCGTTGACCCAGATGGTACCATCCTTCACCGAGGCTGACTTGTTGCGCACGCCTATGAGCATGGTGCGCACGTCGCTCAGCGAGGGGTTGCCGAGCACTGCCACTGTGTTGCGTGCGTTGTCGGGGTCGAGCATGGTGTAGAGATGCGTGAATCCGACGCCCGGTTCTCCGAGGCCCTTGCGATGGTTGCGCTCGGTCTTCACCTTGGTGAAGAGTTCGAAGGGGACGTTGAGGAAGTTGGCGATGGGCCACACCATGGCACGGTCGGCGGAGCTGAAGTTGTTGTAGCTGCCCGCCGGGGTAAGCTCCAGAGGTATCTCGTATTCGTAATAGTTGTTCTTGACGTCGGAGCCGAGGCGCACGAAGAGGGCGAGGTCACCGTTGCGCAGTCCGGTGGGATCATCGATAAGGGCTTCGGCATGCACCCACATCTGCATACGACGATAGATGCGCAGGTCAAGTTGCGTGTTTTTGTAGATACCGCGCGCGTCGCCGGGCTGCAGGCCCGTGACCTTCAGTGAGAGCGACTGCTCATTGAGCTGTGTGGCCTGCGACTGGCCCGGATCCTGCACACGGGTCACTCCCGGAGGGAGCACATAGTTCACCGGAGTGCGGGTGCCGTTCTCCTCGATGTTGACCACGGACATATCGAGTTCACCCTCGGCGGGTGAGTCGTTGCGGCTGTTGAGATTGAAGGCATAGTCACGCCATTCGCCGCGCACGAGTTCGAGTGTGGCGAAGCGCAGGTGAGTGGGCGCCTTGAATCCGGTCATGAACATACGGGCGAACCTCACCGTGGAGAAGTCGCTGATGTCGCCTACGACGCGGTCGGGACTGGAGAGGGGTATCTTGAACTGATACCACACCACGCGGGTGCGTCCCTCGCGGGTGGGCTGCTCCGATTCCTGGATGTCGGTGATGTAGTTGCGGCCTACAACGAGGTCTTCGGGACGTATCGACACCTTGTATTCAAAGTAACGCTCATACTCGTTGAGCGTGTTGTCCTGGTTGATGTCCTCCACGTCGGGGGTGGAGCGCGACGACTGATACTGCGTATTGGTGCTCTGGTCAGGCGAGAGGGAGTTTCCCTCCGTGCCATTGTAACGCTTGTAGCGCTCCAGGATGCCGGCGCGGATATTGTCGTAATAGTCGGAGCGGTAGAAGTGGTAGTTGTCGCCGGCGGGGTCGTTCATCGGCGAGAAGGGATCTTCCTGCATCGAGGCCACGGTAGCGGCAGGGAGACGGCGGCGCAGCTCCTCGACATAGTTGCCGTAGGAGGGGAAGGTGTATTCGTTATCGTTGGGCACGCCGTCAAGGCCCACGTCCTGCATGGGGCGGGCGTTGGCGGAGTTCTCGAAGGCGTAGGTGAGGGAGTTCTGGCGCGACACGCGGCCCCAGACGGTTTCCGCCATGAACTCTTCGTTGCCGTCGATGGGGATACCGTTCTCGTAGCTCTTCATGCCATCCTTAAGGATGTCCTCGCTTATTTCTCCGAAATTGAAGTAGAGGTCGCCACCCTCGTAGTTGGGATTCTCCTCGTCCAGGAAGGGGTCGAGGAGCCAGAACTGGAGATATTCCACATTGGAGGCCTCGAAGTTGGTATTGTCCATCTTGCGCATCACTCCACCCCAGCGGCGCTCCGGGAAGAGGAGTCGCCCCTCGGAGTCGATGTCCGTGGCGTCAAGGTTGTAGGGCCCCCTTTCCGAGGGATAGAAACTGAGGTTGAGGGTCTGGATGTAGTTGGCCTCGCCGTAGTTGAGGTCGCGGGCGGGGAAAATCTCGTTGACCGTCACTTCGCGTATGTAGGGGTTGGAGAGCTGGTGAAGGTCGTTCTTGAGATAGCCCGGGATGGAGGAGGAGTTCTTCTGCGTGAATATGCGGTCGATGTAATTCCAGGCCAAAAGGGCGCGGTTACGCCCGTAGTCCACGTTGTTGGAGAGCTGGGCCTCGGGGAAGAGGGCTGACGCGCTGTTGTCCCAGGGTGTGGAGGCGAGCTGCCAGCTGTATGGCGAACGCAGGTCGATGGCCGTCTGGGTGTTCTCAAAGTCGTCGATATAACTTGAGCCTGTGGCCGAACCGCTCTTCTGGCCGTGGGGCACGAGCTGGGCGAACTCGGCGTTGACATTGAACGTCGAGGGGGCCGAGGCGTTGATGGTGGGCACCTTGGCAAGGAGGTTGGTGAGCCACATGAAACTCTTGTTGTAGTTCAGGTTAAGTCCGAACATGGAGTTGTTGATGACCTCCTCGCCGATGTTGACTTTCTCGGTGAGCGATTTCTCGGAGAAATGGAGCAGTGTGGCCCCGAGCGTGAAGTCCTTGTTGAAGCGGTATTGGGCGTCGAGTCCGAGGAGGGTCTTGCGCTGCATGGAGAACATCGACTGGTTCTCGAGAGATACGCTGACGTTGGTGCCGGAGTCGATGATGCTCTGGTTGGTGATGGTGACTATACCCATGGTGTAATCCACGGTGTAGTCGCTGTTTTCCTGAAGCACCACTCCGCCGGCCATGACGCGCACAGAGCCGCGCGGCACGTTCATCGCGTTCAGGCGGATCTGACTTCCCTTGGACGACTGGAACTCTCCGACAAGGGAGAATTTGTTTTTATCGGCAAACTGACGCGCCACCACGAGCGTGGAGTCATACAGCTCCTTATATACGTAAGGGGCGGCAAGATCCTTATTGCCGATGCGGCGCTCGAGGTTGGAGCCGAAGGGCTCGGCTACGGGGAAGATGATGCGTCCCGTGGCTGACTGCACGGTGTAGCCCTCGATGTAGTCGAAGAAGCCGTCGGCGTTTGACTCGCTGTTAGAGTCGATGCGGTCGGCGTTCATCACCTGGAGCAGGGGCACGTTGGCTATGTCGCCCACCTGTATGTAGGAGACTTCCGTGCCTGTGGTGTCGGAGAGATATTTTACGTTGAGCTTGAAATTCTGCTTCTGAAGCTGCGTTGCGTTGAGATTGTAGACGTTCTTCATCATCAGCTTCCACATCGGTAGCTTGGGAGATACGGTGGTGCCGCGCAGCATCTTCAGGTAAAGGGACTGGTCGGTGGAGGTAACGTCGCCGGAAAACTCTCCCACCTGATACACCTTCCCCTGCCATGTGTATTCGTAAGCCACGGCGAGCACCTCATCGGTGCGCAGTGCCTGCTTCAGGGATATGTAGCCCAGGGTGGAGTTGAGGGTGTATTCGCTCTTGTTGAGCAGACGGGCGCTCTCCACCTTCTCGAAGTCGCGGCCCCCGCGTATACCGTAGGCCTGGAGGGGTTCGAGCACCTGCGTGACTCGGTTGATGTTTCGCGCCTCCGGATACTCGTTCTTGATGACGGAGAGGAGGTTGTTGCTGTTGTTGTTCGGAACGGGCACTCCCCCGTCGGGACGCCAGTAGTCCGTGGCGAGGCGCGTCTGCTCGCCGAGGTCCATGAAGGCCACGAAGTTGCGGCTCTCCTGGTAGTTGTTGCTCTTGTTCGTGACCCACACCTCTATGCGCGTGATGTTGATGCCCGACGAGACGTGGGGCAGGCGCGAAGCGAAGGAGTCGTAGTTGTCGTAGAAATACTGGGCGAGAAAGAAGTGGCGGTTGTCGTCGTAGTCGTCGGCCTTGATGGTGAAGGGGGATTTCTGTATGCCGCCGGTGGTGTTGATGGTCTTTGATTCGCTGTTCTGCTGGCTGATGAGGCCCGTGAGGGTGAGTTTGCCGAATTGCAGCTTTGTCTTCACGCCGAAGAGCGCCGTGCCGCCTCGGATGAGGCTGGAGCCGGTGGTCATGGCCACGTTGCCCGCCTCCAGGGTCTTGATTATCTCATCCTCCTTGCCCTCATAGCCGAGCTTGATGTTCTTTGAGTCGAAGTCGAAGGTGGCGTCCGTGTTGTAGGTCATATTGAACTTCAACTTGTCGCCCACGGAGGCCGATACTGTGGCCTGGATTTTCTGGTCGAAGTCGAAATATGTCTTGCGGCGCGAGCGAAGGGAGAGGGAGGGATTGTCGGTCTTGTTGCTCTTTATGCCCATCTTGATCTGGGCGGTGCCCTGCGTGGTGAGGCGCACGCCGCCGGGACCGAACACCTTCTCCAGGGGCCCGAGTGCGAAGTTCATGTCGAGGATGTCGAAGGGCTGTTTCCCCTTGTCGGCCACGGCTGCGGCGTTCTGCTCGCGGAAGTAGCTGTACATATCGGCGCGGTTCTGCATCTCGTGATACTCCTCGGCCTTCATCATGAAGGGGGTGACAAGCTCGGTCTGCCCCAGGCGCGTGCGGATCACGTACATTCCGGTCTCGGGATCATACGTGGCCTCGGTCTTGATGTTGGAGGGGGTGGTCAGGTCAGCCGCATACTCGCGGTCCATGTAGTCCTCCATGTTCTGCGGCAGGGTGGTCTGCACGGGCGAAGGGAGGATGACGCTGTCGGGAATCTCCGTGCCGGGAAGGTATTCCTGCACCGGCGCAGGGGGCGGAGGCGGGGGGATTGACGGTGATTTCTGATACTGTGAAAATGTAAGCAACGTGCCTGACAGCGCCATGAGGGGCGTCGCCAGGGCAAGAATCGCGTTTCTGAGTTTACGTTTTACAGTATTCAAGTCAGTCGGTTCAAAGCATCTTGAGAGCCTTGCGTATGGCGGCCTCCGTGGAGAGACCCGGTTCGGAGGAGAAGAGCTTCTTGAGAACGGCGCGGCTCTGGGGCTGGGGGAAGCCCAGCATCACGAGAGCGGCCGCCGCGTCGTCGAAGGCTCCGGCAACGGCAGGCTCACTTGAACTTAACGATGACACGTCTACTTTTATTTTATCCTTCAGGTCTATGATGATGCGCTGGGCCGTCTTGGCCCCTATCCCCTTCACCTGCTTGAGGAGCGAGACGTTGTCTTCGGCTATGACTGCTTCCAGTTGGTCAGGCGTCAGGGCGGAGAGGATGAGGCGTGCCGTGCCCGGCCCCACGCCGCTCACGCCGATGAGCATACGGAAGAGTTCACGGGCGCGCCGCGTGAGAAAGCCGTAGAGGTCATGCGTGTCCTCGCGTATTACCTCATGGACGTAGAAGCGCACTTCACGGCTCCCCTTTGCCTGAAGGGCGCTGTAATCCGTGACGGTGATGTTGATTTCATAACCAAGCCCCGCGCAGTCCACTACCGCTGCGGCGGGGGTCAGTTCGGCCAATGGCCCGGATACATAGTCTATCATACTACTTCTAACCCGATTTTGCCTCCCTAATTGCCCCGCAATTAAAAAATAATAGTTAAATTTGCATCATGAACCAGACATTCAATTCACGCTTGCTGGACACCGCCGTGGGCGAGCTGTCGAAACTGCCCGGCATCGGACGCAAGACCGCCCTGCGCCTGGCCCTGCATCTGCTGCGCCGCGAGCCGGAGGAGGCCATGGCCCTCGGACAGGCCATCATGGATATGCGCGGCAATATATGCTACTGCTCCCGCTGCCACAATATCAGCGAAAGCCCCGTCTGCTCCATCTGCTCCGACACGTCGAGGGACGAGACGGTGATATGCGTGGTGGAAAACGTAAAGGATGTCATCACTATCGAGTCCACGCGCGAGCACCACGGTCTCTATCATGTGCTGGGGGGAGTCATCTCTCCTCTCGACGGCATCTCCCCCTCTGACCTTGAGATAGAGTCACTCGTGGAACGGGTGCGCACGGAGAGTGTGCGCGAGGTGATCCTCGCCCTCAGCCCCACGATGGAGGGAGACACCACCAATTATTATATCTTCCGCAAACTCGCTCCGCTTGATGTTGAAATCACTATCCTGGCACGCGGCGTCAGCATCGGCAACGAACTCGAGTATACCGACGAGCTGACCCTGGGCCGCTCCATCCTCAATCGCATCCCCTTCAAGGACACTTTCTCATAATCCACGCCGGTTCGAGGTCACGCGCCATCTACGGGGCGGCCAGGACATACTGCACCACTCCGCATCTCCCCCCGCTGAGGGTGCGCCGCCATTGCGGCAGCGTGCCGCAACGCATCCATCCTGCTCCAGCGAAAAGTCTCAGACTCGCCGGGTTGTCCTCCCCCACCCTCGCGCCCAAGGCTTTCAACCCCATGCGTCCGAAGGCCTCCTGCACGAGCGCGTGCAGGGCCATACCCCCTATCCCCCGGCCTCGCCATGAGGGAGAGATATATATTCCGGTCCATGCCGTCAGGTCACGCACGGAAATCTCATACAAATCCACTATTCCGACAGCCTCTCCCCTGCCGTACATCCCGTCCGTCTGCACCATCTCCACGATCAATCGCAATTGCCCGGCCCGGAATGGGTCGGCGTCATAGCTCAAAGCATACTCCAGCAGCCGGTGGCGGCTCAGGGGTGCGGTGTAGTCGGAGGTATCTGCACACTCCGCGTCATTCTCGGCCATCCACATCAGGGTGGCATCTTCCGGCTCAACGGCCCGCAGGCGTATTCTCGGCATACCGTCCATATCCCGCATCAGTTGAGCCACGGCGTTTCGGGCACCACGAGCCAGCTCCGGCAGGAATCCCCGAGACGCTCCACTTCGCGCCGCCAGTAGTCGTTTTCGCTGCCGGAGAGCAGACGCTTCACGTCCTCGCGGTCGCTCCCCACGTCGGCCACGGCCCATGAGCGCGAGAGCAGCTCCTTGTCAAGCTGATCCGCCCCCCAGCCGCTGTACCCGAGAAAAAAGCGAATCTTATCCTCCGTATCACCCCCTGATTTGATATAGCGGCCAATATCCTCCAGGTCGCCCCCCACATATATACCCGGGAGTATCTCATGCGATCCGGACAGGACATCTCCGAGGGTGTGGAGCATGAACATACGCTGCTCCTCCACCGGGCCGCCGCTGTACACCTCGATGTCAGCGCCGTGGGTCCACCCCGGGAAGAGGTCGCCGAGACGAAGCCCGGCCCGCTTGTTGAGGGTGAGTCCGATATATCCTCCGGCAGCATCCTTCTCGAGAATGAGCACGACGGAGCGGCGGAAGTAGGGTTCCTTCATCAGAGGCTCGGCGAGCAGCAGTGCCCGGCGCGTGGGGGCCGTGCCGGGAGCAAGTCCGTCAAAAAGCAGTTTTTCTATATTCATGCCGCAAATATAACCCATTTCCATGACATTTCACCCCCTTCGCGGGCTGATTTGTGATATTTTTCAACCGCATTATGATTTTATCACGATTTTTTTCTGAAAATCTCACGAGATATAGTTAACTTTGCGTATGATTGTTCTGAAATTTGGAGGCACTTCCGTGGGAACGGCAGACAGTCTGCGGAATGTGCGCGAAATAGCCCTCGGTCTGGAGGAACCCGCCATCATCGTGGTGTCCGCGCTCGGCGGCCTGACCGACAGACTCATAGCGACCGCCAAGGCGGCGGCCGCCGGCGAAGACACAGCCCCCGAGATGGAGGCGATCGCCCGCCGACATTATGATATTATAGAGGAAGTGGTGCCTCAGGAGCGCCGCGATGAAGTGCTGGAGACGGTCCGTCCCCTGCTCTCCGAGTTAGCCAGGATGTATGAAGGTCTGAATCTCATCGGCGACCTTCCGGCCCGCACACTGGACGTGATAGTCAGCTTCGGCGAGAGAATGTCGGCCCCCATCGTGGCCGGAATGATCGACGGGGCACGCTGCCACTATTCCCCCTCCTTCGTGAAGACTGAAAAATGGTTTGGCAAGAATATCGCCGACACCACCCTCACCTCCGACCTCATCTGCAAGGAGTTTGCAGAGGTCTCCCTCGAAGTGACCGGGGGATTCATCTCGTCTGATCGCGATTCGGGCGAAATCACCAATCTCGGACGCGGAGGCTCCGATTACACAGCAGCACTCATCGCAGCCGCGCTTGATGCCCGCATACTCGACATCTGGACAGACGTGGACGGGTTCATGACCTCCGATCCGCGTATCATCCCCTCGGCCCGAATCATCCCGGAAATGACTTTCGTGGAGAGCATGGAGCTCTGCTCCTTCGGAGCCAAGGTGATCTATCCGCCGACAATCTACCCGGTGTTTCACAAGAACATCCCGATACGTATCCTCAATACGTTCAATCCCTCTGCTCGCGGCACATATATTTCCGACCGCCCCGCAGGCTCGCGCGAGAATCCCGTGACAGGACTCTCCACCCTCCGCGACACCTGCCTCGTCACTCTCTCCGGACCCACGACGGCCAACGTCGCTTCCCTCAACTCCAGGGCCTACAACGCTATGGCTCGCCGGGGAATACAAGTATTCCTCCTGGCTCAGCCCGGCGATGATTCCGATTTTTCATTCGCAGTGGCAAGCGCCGACGCACAGCGCACAGTCTATGTGCTCAACGAGGAATTCGCTCCCGAACTCCTCGACGGAGCCCTGGAGGATATTTCCGTCAAGGATTGCCTCTCCACCATAGCGGTGGTGGGAGACAATCTCAAGGCCGAATCCGGCCTCGCACCGCGTATAGTCCACTCCCTCACACGCGCCGGAATCCCGGTGGAGGCCGTTTCCGACGGCTCCTCCGAGACCACCGTCACCGTGATGGTGCCCCAACAGGAGGCCACGCCGGCCCTGCGCCTGCTGCATGGCCTCTTCTTCCCCCAACAAATCTGAATTTATTTCTATGGAAATCAAAAACGCCAAATACGTAATCTCAAACACAAGAGCCGACAAGTGTCCCGACACAAGCGTGCCCGAATATGCCTTTATCGGCCGCTCGAATGTCGGCAAATCATCTCTCATCAATATGCTTGCAAACAACAAAAATCTTGCAAAAACTTCGCAGCTCCCGGGAAAGACTCTGCTTATCAATCACTTCTCGGTAAACAACGGTGACTGGTACATCGTCGACCTTCCCGGATACGGCTACGCCCAGCGCGGCAAAGCCCAGCGGGAGGAAATCAAGTCCATCATCACGGACTATATCCTCCACCGCACCCAGATGACGTGTCTCTTCGTGCTCCTCGACATAAGACACGAACCCCAGAAAATCGACCTCGAATTCCTCTCCTGGCTCGGCGAAAACCAGGTACCCTTCTGCATAGTCTTCACCAAGGCCGACAAAATTTCCGCCGACAAGGCAGCCAGGATGGTGGAGGACTATCGCAAGACCCTCTCCGAAACCTGGGAGGAACTCCCCCCGGTTTTCGTCACCTCGTCCGAAAAGAAACTCGGGCGCGAACAGCTCCTCGACTACATCGGAGAAATCAACACGATGATCACCTCCGAAGAGGCAAAGTCCGCTTCGCCCGAGCATACAGCCGCTCTCGAGTCCGGCCGAATGGCCGTCAATGACGCGGCTCAGGACATAATAGCCGACAATCCCTGATTTCTCCCCCCTCACCCCATCTCCTCCCCACCGCATTTCATCATCATTTCATCAACCATATCATGAAAATCGCTTTCGCGGCAGACCACGCCGCTTACGCTCTCAAGGAGGTTATCAAAAAATATGTAGAGGAAAAGGGCTACGAGGTCAAGGACTTCGGAACTTTCTCCGAGGAATCATGCGATTATCCCGATTTCGCACACCCCGCCGCCCTCGCCGTGGAGAAGGGGGAATGTGATTTCGGAATAGGAATGTGCGGCTCCGGCCAAGGAATGCAGATCACCCTCAACAAGCACCAAGGCATCCGCGCCGCCCTCTGCTGGATACCCGAAATCGCCTCGCTCGCCCGCCAGCACAACAACGCCAATTTCCTCGTGCTTCCCGCGCGATTCATCTCCGAAGAGGAGGCACGCCGAATCACCGACGCCTACCTCAGCGCCCGGTTCGAGGGGGGACGCCATCAGCGCCGAATCGACAAAATTCCCGTCACTCCCCTCTGATGATGACCCCACAATTCGATATTTCACTCCGTGACGTGCGCTTCCGTGCCCGTCACGGAGTTTTCGCTCAGGAGCGGACACTCGGCAACGACTTTATCGTCAACCTCTCCGTCTCCATCCCCGCCCCGCAGACCATCCCGCATCCGGCCACACCTGAGATGGATCTTTCCGACACAATCTCATACGCCGATCTTTACGAAATAGTCAGAAAGGAAATGAACATCCCCACACCGTTGCTGGAAAGCGTATGCCTGCGTATCGCCGCGCAAATCACCGCTTCATTTCCTATTGTCACCGGGGGATATGTGGAAATCACCAAAATTGCACCTCCTATCTCCGGAATCGACGGCTCATGCTCGGTCAAATATCACTTCTGACCCCGCAAATTGCCGAAAAAATCCCGATTTACACACTTTTTTCAAAAAAGTCCACAATAAAATTTGGTCATATCAGAAAAAAGCATTAACTTTGCACTCGCAATCGGGAAACGATTCCCGACTCATCCTCTCCGGAAGATGAAACAGCAATGGTTCGCTAGCTCAACTGAATAGAGCATCTGACTACGGATCAGAAGGTTACAGG
>CAMWLC010000021.1 GCA_947174995.1 uncultured Porphyromonadaceae bacterium | reverse complement strand
GATATCTTATCATCTTTTGACTCGTTTAGGAGTCAACTTTTTTCAGGGCGAGACATGTTTATTTGGGGAAAATTTGATTAACTTTGCAGTAGGAGACACAAGAACATAGATCTCAGATGCGTGGAACGGCGCATCTGGCTTTAAAACCACTTGATGAGGGATTCGACCTCCCCGCGTGCTTGGGTCTCTTCTTTTGAAAAATTTATTGCGATTGATACAAGAGGCTCCCCACTAAAATATATCCGAGCCTTAGAGGTATATGTTAAATACTGAGAGTATGAAAACGCCCACTCTTTTAACTATCATAGTGTCTGTATTTGTCTTCCCGATGATAGCGACACCCATAAACAAACGAGTAGAAAAACGGATCTCGAATAGAGTGATGTCATATATCGTTCGACTTCTGATAGATACAATTATCTTACTCAGCCTTTATGGAATTGCATCGATTATAGGATTCAATTTATATCAATAGGTACAAACCAAATATACAGTGCATATACAAAGCATGTTAGAAGATATGGCACGCGATGTCCCTACATTTTTCGTTGCGTACCAGCATATTGTAGGGACATCGCGTGCCATGTCAGCATAAATTGCTATGTCAGTATAAGTAAGGATAATTGTGCTCCGTAATTACAGCCTGCAGCGGACTCACTTATCAGATGTTGCGTGATGTGCTCACGGTAGCTTATCGTATTCCTCATCCGAGACGGGTTCGAGCCATACGTTTTCCGCCTCTTCACCGGGAACCGCGAACGCGAGATGCGCGAACCAAGAGTCTTTCGCGGCCCCGTGCCAGTGTTTCACATTGGGCGGGATGTTGATTACCGTGCCCGGCAGAATCTCGACAGGAGCCTTGCCTTCCTCCTGATACCATCCGCGTCCGGCGACGCCTACGAGCATCTGGCCTCCACCTTTCTGGGCTTTATGTATATGCCAGTTGTTGCGGCATCCAGGCTCGAACGTTACGTTGGCAAACGGTATCTGCTCCTTAGAGATCTGCGCGAGATAGCTGTTACCGATAAAATATTTTGAGTATGCCGTGTTTGGATCGCCGATGGGGAAGATCATGCTGCGGGCAAATGCCGCCTTCGCATCGTCGCCCTTGATGTCATCGTTCCACACCTCTTTTGCAAGACGGAAGGCAGCCCATGCCTTGGGCCATCCGGCATAGAACGCGATGTGGGTGAGTATCTCGGAAATCTCGGTGCGGGTTATGCCGTTCTTCTTGGCCTCCTGAAGATGGAAGGTCAGCGAAGTGTCGGTGATTCCTTGCGAGATGAGGGAGGTAATTGTCACGAGGCTGCGGTCGCGCAGCGAGAGGAGATCATTGCGGCTCCATACCTCTCCGAATAGAATATCGTCATTGAGACGGGCAAATTCCGGGGCGAACTCGCCGAGCTGGTCGCGTCCGGCTGTCTGGACTATTTTCTTTTGTGCCATAGCGGGTATTAATGTTACTATACTGATAATCAATGAAAGGATAAGACGGTTCATTTTTTGATAGTGTTTGTTATCAGGTTATTTGGATTCAGGGGTGTCACGTCATCAAGCAGTAGAGAGTCAACCATGTGGAGGGTGCCCTGCTTATACTTTTGGAAATGTGGCGAGGCGATGTGGCTTTTATATGCCTCCTGACTTGCGTATGTCTCCAGGATGGTAATGTTGCAGGGATTTTCCTTGTCGGCAACGGCATACATGGTCAGGACTCCCGGTTCAGTCTGGAGTGATTTGGTTCCTACCTCGACCGCATATTTCATATACTCGTCAAGATAGTCGGGGTTAACCTGTATCTTTGACAGACGGACTATACCGTCGGGCTGCATGGGTTGTTTCACGCAAGTGTTGGTTTCCATAGGAGTACTTCCGGATATATTGCCGTCACCACAGACACAGAGTAGAAACAGCGCCGTGGCGACAAGCGATGAAATTCCAAGTGAGCGGGTCATCAGTGCTTATTGTTCCAGTTATCGTGCATCTTGCGACACTTACCGATTACATCGCCCGAAAGGATGTAGGAATATGTCGGGAACTCGAAGAGTACGGTGTGCATTATGTTGTAGTCGATCTTGCCGTTTTCATCAAGGTTATCCTCGTTGACGTAAGTGTTGGCAATCGAGCAGATGAAGTTGTTGAAGCCGTTACACTCGTATATGTCTACAATCTCCAGTTCCATAGTCAGCGGCGCTTCGTCAATGACGGGAGTACCGGCCTCGCCGCGATGATACTCAAACACCTCCGACTTGTCTTCCTTGTCGCCGTCAACGCTGCCCACATAATCGACCTTTTCAAGCATCTCGGGGCTTACGAGATTGAGAGAGAAGCGTTTTCCTATGCCGAGAGCCGGGGTAGTGTAGTGAGCCTGGGCCATGCTTACGAGCACACGGTCATGGCTGACTATCCCGATGTGCGAAAGTTCCATCCAATTTACTTTGCCGTTGACATCCGCACCGATTACGGTGACAGGGGTGGGGTATAGGGCTAATCTTGAGCCCAAATTTACTTTTTTAGCCATAGTTATTCTTCGATTTTCACCTTCGTAGCAACCTCATCGCCGCCGGCCATTCATGAACCCACGACCATGTCCCTAATGCGAGTGAAGGTAATGTTTTCATATCTTGCTTATTTTAAACAAATTTTCTTTCCGTTTACGATATATAGCCCCTTTTCAAGGCTCTGCAATGATAATGCATCTTTCGCCACTTTTGCTCCGGAAACCGAGAAAACGGTATATTTTCCGGTATTTTGGTCTACCGAAATATCCTTCAACCCTGTCATTGATACGTAGCCTATTGTTTTCAGCCATTCCGATATCATGGATGAGGCATCGGATGTCTGTGAGGAACGGATCCACAGACTCGGCGAAAGGAAGTCTCCATGTGGGACAAGACGCTTGGCGTCACCCTCCACACCGCTTATTCCGCTGCTTGCACTCGAAACGATAAGACCGATCTTCTTTCCTGCCATAGCCGCGCCATTGTGGAAGAGATAGGTCTGCAACGGGGCGGCCATGTTGCTCCACCACAGGGGGGCGCCGATGATGATGCACTCATAATCGGCGAAATTGACATTCACGGGGTCAATCGCAGGATAGGAAGATGCATCGCCGGGATTATCGCGGATAGCCGAGATCAACGTGCTGCCGATAGCGTAGTTGTTGGCGGCATAGTCAAGTCCCTTTTCAGCCGGTTCGATTCGCACTACGTCTGCCTCAATCCGGCGTGTCAGTTCGGAAACGATGTCTCGCACATTGTTGGTATAGCTGTAATAGACCACAAGGGTCTTTGCCGGAACAGCAAATGCATACACCATCAATGCGAGTGACAATAATACTCTTTTCATCATTTGGATTCTACTCTTGATGGCCATATTCCGAGAGGGAGGATAAAGCCACCTGATCATGGCACAAAGTTAGATAATCTCGATGAGAAATAAGTGACAAATATTACTGCGGTCTAAACAATTTCTCAAGTATTGCCCTTACGACAGATTATTTCAGAGAATTTTCGTATATTTGTGGTTGGAAACCGTAACCTTCGCCACAATATGAGCAAAATCCTTCACGTAAGCAAGCCTTCCGATTACAGTTTACACCTGGGCCAGATCGATACCCATGAGCTGGTAAGCGTGATAAATTTCACTGAGCTGTCGCCCGTGCGATACAGCCTTAACCGCTACGAGGTGTACGGACTCTTCCTTCAAGGGAAAGAGGATGACTTCGATTTGGCGTACGGCACAGGGAAATATGATTATTCCAAGGGTACGCTGATATGTGTCGCCCCGGGTCAGACGGGAGGCAGGGAAGATGACGGCCGGCTTGTGAATCTCACCGGCTGGGCGCTCCTGTTTCATCCCGACATATTGCAGGGGACCGGTCTCGAGAAGGATATGAGGAACTTTTCATATTTTGATTACAGCATAAACGAGGCCTTGCACATGTCCGAGGAGGAAAGGAACATCATCATCGGACTGTTCATGCAGATAAGAAATGAGCTGCGGTTTCCGGCCGATGCCATGCAGAACCGGATTATAGCCGGATTCATAAATCTCGTGCTGCGGTATGCCCAGAGATTCTACAACCGCCAGTTCGAATCAAGAACCATCATCAACAATGACATCCTCACCCGCTTTGAAAAACTGTTGAAGGATTATTTTGAAGAGGAAAAGCAGTTGAAGCACGGCATACCGACAGTGCAGTATTGCTCGGAGCAGCTGAATATGTCACCGACTTATTTCAGCGATGTCATCAAGAAAGCCACCGGGGACACAGCCAATCATCATATCAAGCAATATGTGATGAGGCTTGCGAAGAACCGTCTCATGTCAGGAATGAACTCATCCGAAGTGGCTTATTCCTTAGGCTTTGATTATCCGCAGCATTTCTCACGCTCCTTTAAGAAAATCACGGGCGAGACGCCGTCGGAATACTGCGAGCGGCGCTCAAAGGAATAAGAGACCCGACATGAATGGATTTCAAAGTCGGCCCAGAAAGTTCTCGACGATCAAACGAGATTCAATTCCTTTGCCTTGGCCACAAGTCGCCTGCCCATTTCATAGCACTTCCGCTCGTCAATGGGAAATTAAGGCCCCATCTCACAAAAAATGAGGGTCACCAGGGCGGCTTTGGGCGAGGGATTTTCGTATTCCGAAGAGGGAGCGATGCGGGCATCGTGACCGATGAGGCATGCGGAAATCACCGTCCAAAGCCGGACAATGCAGCCAGATGCAGAGTGCAGCATCATTTGGTGAAGACAACCGCATGTTACCCAAAGTCTCGCAGGCTTGGTCGATTTTTGTCATTTGGCTCAGTCACATAGCCCGCTATGCTCCTTCGCTCAAATGACAAAAATCGATCCAACCCTGCGACCCTGGCGACCCTCATTTTTTGTGAGATGGGGCCTGAGTCTCATGACGAAGTTTTCGGGCATTCTCATTAAACTTTAGTCATTTTATCTGTGACCACCTGCGGTACATCTCCGACTCCCTCAACGGCACGGGTTCGGTGCCATGAAGTTGGCTCACATAAACGAGTTCCGGCTCGATGTGAACGGCAAACACACCGTCAGGCCCTTTCGTGATGCTGTAATCCCCGGGATTGTACAGGCCCTTGAGATTTTTCAGCGAGCGTTTGAGACAGCTGAAAATCGGTCGGCGGATTTCGGGGACACTCAGGTCGGGAGCGTTCTCCCTCTCGCCTCCGAACATCCCGTAGAGTATGGCATATCTTTGCTGAATACGCTTCATGCGGCGATTGTAACTAGCCAGCGCATCGGCTGATCGCGGGAGGGTGAAATCTATGCCCTCCTTGCCCTGGCAAAGCAGGAGGGAATACAGAGCCCTCTCCCTGCGGTGGATGCCCATGGCCTTTGAATCAATGTCCGGAAACAGGATTTCCTCCTTATAAGGATTGAGAAGAATGGTGCTCCGGATATTGCGGCGCACGAGGAATATGTCGAGCAGTTGCTTGTAAAAGCCGTGGAAATGAAACTGGCTCGCTTTCTCCTCCGAGGTGCTGACCACATACGTGTCCACACTCAGCATCTCCGTGAATCGGTCCACGAATGTCCTTACCGTGGCCATTATATTCTCGTCCACGTTTATCCTCAGGTAATTGGCGTAGGGGGCCTCGCCCACATAGCTGTTGCCTGTCTTGATGAGTAGGGAGGGCACCGTGTCGCGCAGCTGCGTGATGCCGCACTTGTTGCAGAGCAGATCCTTGCAGAAGCCCTCGGTAGTCATGTTCATGAGGTTTCTGTAAGTAGTGTCGAGTCCGGCGTCACTGATCGAGGGTGCCAGGAAGGAGAGTATGTCCTTGAGGAGCACAGGATCGGTGTGGCGGTAATGCTCTATTATCTTAGGAATATAGATGAAATGGAATCCGGCCAACTGCAACTCCTTGAATATGGAGCGGTAATGGGTCTGAATGGCCTCATTAGTCCGTAGGTCATAACTGCCCTCGATGTAGAGGGCAGTAGCGATTTCTATGTTGAATCCGGCCCTCGGAATCGAGATTATCTCTCCGCTGCAGGGGTGTGACGAATCCAGAAGTACGGAGAGCGCGATCATCAGCAGGGCTTCCGAATGGGCACAGAACCCGTCGGAGACCGTCATGGAGCGGCAGTCGAAGAGTAGGTCGTCACGCAACCCCCTTATTCCCGAATCACAAATCGCGGCGAGCGCATCGGCCAGGGTCACACCGCGTGTCTCGTTGCGGATGTTACGGTCAATACCGTATTTGAGACAGAGGTTTCGCCAGCACTCCATCTCGCGCGTGTCGACAATGCGGTCGGCCTTCACAAGGTCTGCTAATATTCGGGCAATAGCCACTTTATGACTTTTCAACATGGAGGCTCATTTTAAATTGGAAATGACGTTATAACAAAACCAGCTGTCAAGATTCTCGAAGAACATCGGCTTGTCGTTGGCGCCATCCTTCTGCAGGACAAGACCGTTGGAGTAAGGCTCGAGAGAGAGGATTTTGTCGAAGGGAATCTTCAGTGTCTTTTCGGTGCAATGGAAATAGAGGTTCCTGTCGGTGAGACAAACGCTTCCGGTGCCTATGCGCTCCATATAGGTGGTCTCCACCGGTCGTCCCCGGAAACGTCCCGTGCGGTAATACACCCCCTTGCATACGCGAAAATTGAAACCGCTTGTCCTGCCTACAGTTTCGCGGCGCACTTTCTGCATCTGCAACGTGACATCGCGGAACAGCCATATCAGATGCTCATTTCTGCTAAGCATGAAAGGAAAACTTCCGGAGATGGTGATACGGGGAGAGGGCACTCGGCCGTTAAGCAGTTCCCGGAGCACCTTTGACTGCACCACTTTCTCCAACGATTTATTGGCATTGAGAACCTGCTGGGACAGCCCCGTGAATTGCAAGAAGCGGGCCACCGTTCTTTCCTCTCCGGCATCTATGACTCCATCGTCAAGATATTTCTCTATCGCGGCGTCAAACGTCTCGCAATATATCCCGCGACACACATCCTCCGAAACGAAAGCATCCCGACAAATGCTCCGGATCTCATTCTGATGAAGATAGAAATCTTCCCTGTTTTGGAAGCAGGAAGCCAATATGTCCCTTATGCGGGCAACTCCATCACGATGGAGTCGCTCACATTCGGCATGTTTGCCTTGGAAGAATCCCGCGTCCTCCCCGCAATACTTGCATTTTCCCATCTGCTAATTGCTTACGAGCTGTACCACGATGAGGCGACCGCCATCCTCTCCGGATAGGAGTATTTTACGCCCCTCCGTGAGTTCCACATATTCTCCGATTTTGACCTGACGCTTGGGTTGCTCCGTGACATCCCACATATCGGGGAGGCGACGGTTGATGAGAATCCACTTGCCGTTATGGAAATGGAAATCGCCAACCGGCTTCTTGTCATCCGGCTTGGTGCGCTCGTTGGGAGTGATGAAACGGTTGACGTGCCACATATAGAGCGATTGCTTGTCATAGACCATCAGGCGATAGTTCTCGGGAAGAAACTTCCCTTTGGCGGGAGAGTAGTAAAGGTTGAGCACGGGGAGCTGACCGTGATACTCGGTGCCGCAGAAGGGACACTTGGGTTTGGTCGAATTGTCGAACACGAACCAATGTGCCTCGCAGTCGGGATTCTGACACGGCTGCATGAGGTCGGTGGTCTTGACCAAAGCGTTTTCCCATTCGTCGGCCGTGGGGCGTTTCGCAGGGTCGTGCAGTCCGTCGATGAAAGCGCGGTCAAACAGCTCCTTGAGATAGGGGCCGCAAATGGTATAAGGGCGTTTCCCGACATCACCCTGCGGCAGTTCGGACGGAGCAAGATTCTTGAGCTTGGGTCTGTTGCTGAGGTCGGTGGGATGTTCCACAAAGAGGGCCTTTTCACCCATCGACAGCTCCTCGTCGCGGGCTGCATCCAGATCGTTGACCTTGCCTCCGCGCAGAGGATGACGGTTGAGCAGATACATGTATATCAATACTGCCAGGGCGTGACGGTCAGTCTGGATACTCGGGAGTTTCTTCCCCGGCTCTCCGACTTTCAGGGAGCGGGTCTGAAGCACCTCGGGCGCGATGAAATCGGGCGTACCCACTACATCAGGGGGATATTTGCCGGGCACCACCAGGCCGTCGCAGTCTATGACGGCCGCGCGACCGCTCTCAGGGTCAACGAGCACATTCTTGTAGGAGAGGTCGGAATGGGCGAGGCCCGCGGCGTGGAGCCTTCGGACAGCGCGGGCTATCTGAAGGCAGAGATGATAATGCGTGAGCCAGGTCCCTTTTTGGGCGGGGGTGAGGAATTTGTTGCGCAGTTTGGCGGATGCGAACCATTTCCCCTCCTTCTCCTTCCCCTTGAACATTCCGTCCTTGAAGAAAAAATGCTTCTGGTAAGCCGGGCACACGATGCCCAGCTTACCATTCCATTCCACAATTTTCGTGGGCCAGCAGAAGAGATTTTCCCAATAGTCTCCGCCGATCTGACCGAAAATCTTGTCGCGGTATTTCCCCACGATATTCTGGAGCCTGTCCTTGGCATTGGCATCCTGCGTATTACGGAAGAATCCCACCACATAACTCCTGTCCGGGCTGAAATAGACATCCTTCATCGCGCCGCTGCCGATTACTTCATCCACGAACTCCACGGGAGTGCCGTCGGTCGCCGTCAGTTTGATTGTCTGTGCCATAACGCGTGCTTTTTAATAGAGGATTGCTATTGTCCGGTCATCGTGGTTGCCGGGACTCCAGAAGTCGAGCCAGCCCAAAAGACGCTCTTCGGCAGTCTCGTTGTCGTCAGAGAGGTCCACGCCCTTTATTTCGTCGTCCGGGAAACCGCTACTGAGTTTATTGTAAAACTCCTCCCACTTGGTGTAGTCATTGAGATTCCTGTCGGTCTCGAACATCGGGTCGGACACCCCGTCGGTCATCAGGAAAAGGGCTGTGAAGTCCGTGACGATAGACATGCGCAGACGTTTACTTACCACTTCCGGGTCCCTGAAAATCTCGGGCATTGTCAGAAACCGGGTCTGTCCCGAGAACTCTCCCTCATCCGGAGTGCCGAGGAGTTTGGCAGTTTTGGTTTTTTCATCGAAGAGGCACATCGCGCCGTCGCCGACCCAAAAAGATGCGATAAACCATCCGAAATCGTATTTCTTGCACACGGCAAACATCAGTGTCGTCGCAAAATCTTTGAGCTTGGCCTCATCATTTGCCTCGGCTACCTTCTTAACGGCTTCGTGGGCTTTCATCGCTCCAGTGTAAATGATGTCGATAACTTGACGGGTGACAGTCGTTCGCTTATCCTGATTTTCCCGGTCCGCCTCATACTCTCGGATGGAAGCCTCGAAACCGGGATTGTCGGCAAGAAGGTTCTTGCAGTGGTCAATCACGGTCTTGCAGGCCACCTCCGAGCCCTTGCGGGAATATTTGGCGGACCCGGCGCCATCCGCCACGGCGATGATATACCAGTCCGAATCATTGCAATGAAACAGGCTGAAATGGTCGTCTCGCGCCTTTCCCTCCCGGGCATGACTGCGTCCCCGCTGACTCGCGGCCACGATGTCTTTCCTCGGGGCGCCGTCCGCTCCGGCTTCAACCTTTACATATTCCGAATCACAGTCCGGTTTGTAATACGGGATGTCGGGATCCGTGGGGATATTGTGCCAGAGTTCTCTCGGGTCGGGATTGAACGCTACCGGAATTGCGAGTTCCGACACCGGCTCTCCCTCCACCGTTCTGTAACGCAGCCTGAGGGTGAAATCGCCGGCTGTGCGGGGTTTGCCGCTCAGAGAGCAGAGTCCATCCTCTCCGGCTGCAAACACAAGCCCGAGTTCATCGGCTCCGGAAAGCGTGATGTCGGAAATCTTGTCGACCGGAAGCCGGAAGAAAACGGAATACTCTTTCCTTACGGTGCCGTTAGGAAACCTGAGGCCGAGTCCTCGAACCTCATTTTCTATCATTATTCTCTGGTTCATACGTTCATCTTTGAATGTCCTCCACAGCGAGCCGACGGCCCAGTTGAGGAATGATTCCTTGTCGGAAGATGTCACACCGGCCATACGCATTGCCCTGTCAAGAGCCCTGGCCGACTCATTGAGGTTGACCGCAGCCATAGATTTTCTCAATGCCATGCGCTGTTTTCTGTCCATATCGTCATCCCAGGCCACGGGTTATATCTATTCCCGAGGACTCTCCGTGTCCCAGCGTGCCCGTAATCCCGCACCATGGACATGTATTGGTGTCGCTTTCACCGACGCAGAAGATATTTCCGCACTCGCACACCACGGCGCCGAGCTGATTGCCGCAGCAGGGACATGCGGGGACACCGACCAGTTTCCGGGTGTTGATTTTAGACTGCATGCCGTCTGACAGGGCGTCGTAAGATTCCGTGTCGATAGGGTAGGCCCCCACGAGCTTGAAATCGGCCGCGCCGAACATTTCGCGCCCAATCTCCGATGGCAGGCGGCGGGCATACTTCATGAGATAATCCCTCTTGGTGGTCTGGCATCTGCCGCGAAGCACTACAAAGTTCTCGTCGACGGTGCCGGGATGTTCACGTGGATCGATCTTTTCGAGATTGATGCCCGAAGCGGGAGCTAATTTTACATCATCAGCATTACACTCGCTTACCGACATGCTCGTGGTCTTGATGGAGGCCGTGACCCACTTGAAGAATTTGTTGAACGATTCCGGATCCGTGTCTTTGAGCAGGAGAACATCTTCGGTGATCTGGGAGAGGGTCAGCACATTGACATTGTCGCCGATCGACACCGCCACAAGATTGCAATGCTCGCGGTAATGCACGTTCCAGCGACGGAATGCGGCTGCATATTCATCTGTGGGGTTGCCGTCGGTGAAGAGGAATATGATGGGTTTCCAGTCTCCCTTGAGTTCCGGCGTGGTCTTCCGGATATTGCGATCCATCTCGTCCATGAGACACTCCAGGCCCTTGCCAAGGGATGTACCGCCACCGATCGGGAACACGGGAGGGTAAAACTTATAAAGTTCGGTCAGGGGTGAAAGCACTTTCGCCTTGCCGGCAAAAGCGATGATGGAGACAAAGACCGTCTCAAGGGCGTACGGGTCGACACGAAGACTCTGGATAATCGTGCGCATACCCTCCTGCACCTGCTCGATAGGGGTGCCGACCATCGACTCGGATACGTCCACGAGGAAATAAATCGGTAGTCTACGCATAATTGCTGGTGATTAGATGATTACATTAACTTCCGCCGGGGGAGGGGGTAGTATGAGATCTTCGGATGCTCCAATACTGCGGTTACCGACTCCGATAGAGTCGGACACCCACTTGAAGAATCTCTTGAACGCGGTGCTGTCGACAGTGTCAAGGAAATATACCTCGTCGGTCAGCTCCTTCAGGGGCTCGGTTTTGGCGCTCATTCCCGCAGCGCAGGCTATGATGCTTGCGAAGTGGCGTTTTTTGACTTCCGGGATCATTTCCTTGTACAGCTGAATATCCGAAGGTTTCCCGTCAGTCATGATGAAGAGCAGCGGCATCCAGTCCCCCTTTCGGTCGGGGGTGCCTGTACGGACTTCCTCGTCTATTTTCTCGCACAGGAGTTTCAAGGCCAGTCCGGTGTGTGTCGGCCCGCTTTCGGGGGTTGTTATTTCCGGGAGCTGAAGCTCATCGAGAGGCGTGAGCGGAAGAATCTGCTTTACCTCACGGTCATACGTGATGATGCTGATGTTCACGGATTCCAAAGCAAAGGGATCCTGGCGAAGGCTTGACACCATTGCCTCAAGACCGACTTTCACCGATTCGATCGGCTCGCCACGCATTGACCCTGAGGTATCGATGAGAAGGTATACGGGAAGACGTCTCATTTATATAACGATATTTACTTCGGGGGGAGGCGGGGGAAGCTCGCTGAGTGTTGTGGCTTCGGCACCGATCTCCTCGACCTTCATGCTGCCGGAGCTTACGGATGCCGACACCCACTTGAAGAAGGCCTTGATCGTGGCGCTGTCAGCCGTGTCGAGCGATACGACACACTCCGTGATTTTCTTCAGGGTGTCGGTGTTGGCGCCCGCGCCGGCGGCGCAGGCCACCACCATGCCCCATTTGCGTTTCTTGAACTCCGCAAGTCCCTTGTTGAGGTCATCCGTCGGCTCGCCGTCAGTCATGATGAACACGAGCGGTTTCCAGTCGCCTTTCTGCTCTGCCGTAGTCTTGGTGACTTCCTGATCGGCTCTCTGCGCCAAGAGAGTAAGAGCATCGCCGAGGGCTGTGCAGCCGCTGGCCTGGATACTGGGCTGCTGGAAAGCGGAGAGCTCGGTAAGGGGAGTGAGTTGCTGAGCGCTGCTGTCAAAGGTGATGATGCTCAGGTAAGCTGTCTCGAGCGCGTACGGATCCTGGCGCAGGGTCGAGATAAGCACCTGCACTCCATTCTTTACGGCCTCTATGGGTTCGCCAAACATGGAGCCGGAACAGTCGAGGAGGAGATATACGGGGAGTCTTCTCATGATTATTTAGCGTAATTCGTTACTATGCGTTTGATTGTCTCACAGAGGTTAACATCGGGATATGCGTCGCCGATAGCGGAGAATTTCCATTCTCCGTTGCGACGGTAGAGCTTGCCCATGATAAGGGCGGTCATACCCCGGTATTGAGGTTCGGCGGCGACATCGTATGATGCGAACACCTCCTTCACCCGTGTGGGCGTTCCCTCATACATACGGATGGATGCGTAGGGAATCTGGGAGAAATCCTCGCGGCCGCAGTTGTTGAGGAAGAAGAATATCTGATTGACGTTTGGGCTGACGCGATTGAGGTCGACAGTGATGATTTCATTGTCAAGACCGTCATCGCCGGACTGATCACCCTTCAGGTCATCACCGCTGTGATGGAGAGCTCGATCGTTGGAATCCACCTTGCCGGAGGGCATACCGTAACGGGCGAGGAACTCACGCTTATAGAGTGGAGAATAGATGTGGTCAACGATATTTCCGTTTGCATCGATCATGACGCAGGAGAGGTCGAGGTCCACATCGTGTACCGACTTGCCTAAGCCGAGGAAACCTCCGGAGACGATAGCACCCCAGTTGCAGCCGACACAGAAGTCGGTGAGTTTTGAGCCATTGCTTTTTTCAAGGTTGATGCGCTGGCCCTTTTCAAGACGTATAGCCATAATTAAATCACTTACTTATCCTACGTATTTGTCAACGAAAAACTGAAGGCCACCCTTGTAGCCATTGCCCATGGCCTCGAACTTCCACTCGCCGTTGCGCTTGTAAAGGCGACCGAACTCCACGGCAGTTTCGATGGAGAAGTCCTCGTCGAGGTCATATTTCGCTATTTCCTCGTTGGTGAGGGCGTTGTAGATGCGGATATAGGAGTTGTGCACCTGTCCGAAGTTCTGACGACGCTTTTCCGCCTCATGGATCGTGACGGTGAAGATGATTTCCTGTATGCGGGGATCGACCTTGTCAAGATCTATGGTCAGGGTCTCGTCATCGCCGCCGTCGCTGTTGCCTCCCGTGAGGTCATCGCCGGAAGACTCCACAGCCTTGTCGGGGGATACGGGGTTGTTGTAGAACACGAAGAACTCGTCCGCGGGGAGCTTCTTGTTTTCGCCGAGCATGAATGCCGAGGCATCGAGGTCGAAGTCAAACCCCGTGGTAGTATTGGGATCCCACCCGAGGCCGATTCCGACTTTGTGGAGTCCTATCTCAATTCGCTGTCCTTTCTGAAGATTGATTGCCATTGTATTTTAATTTTAAGGGTTCAAGTCGTATTTACGGAGCACAATATCCTTGTTTTATGCTGACGTGGCACGCCACGTCCCTACAATCTGCTGATATTTTGGCTTGTGCCGTTAAACGTCATGTCACAAAATTAGTAAATTTCATGTAAATATTGATGAATCCTGTAACGTTTCAATCAGTTTCCCGGAGATATGGCAATTAAAGGTGAAATGTTTTGGGTTCGGATGACATTGAATGTCAGGAGCTACGTTTTTTGCGGATGCGATTGAAGAGGAGCACGGCGGCGGCACAAAAGCAGCAGCAGGCTGTCGTGGAGGCATCTTCCGATTTGCTTATCCACATCCAATAAACACCTGCCAAAGCCATTATGATTCCCACGATCAGACAAATGTCGTTGCCTGTAATTATTGTTTTACCATTTCTGATTTCCATACTTACAAAATTAAAAAATGTTTACGACACGTAAAAATTAATTATCCAAAAATTATCACTAACTTTGCCGGGTCATAGAAGGAGACGCCGGAAATTTCCGCAGCCCTCGAAGAGACTTGATTATGAACTGGGTAATACTAATCGTTGCCGGGCTGATGGAAGTCGCGTTCACTTTCTGCCTGGGAAAGACAAAAGTGGCCGAAGGTGCGGAACGTTTGTGGTGGTGGGGAGGCTTCCTGGTCGCTCTCGCGCTCAGCATGGTGCTGATGGCCAAGGCTGCTGAAAAGCTGCCCATCGGCACTGTCTATCCCGTGTGGACCGGCATAGGAGCCGTCGGCGCGGTGCTGGTCGGCATCATCTTTTTCGGTGAGCCGACAAACTTCTGGCGCATCTTTTTCATCACTACCTTGATACTCTCTATTGTCGGACTTAAAGCTATCGGATGATGAGAAAGATGCGACGTTTCAAGCAGGAACTCCCTTTTGAGGAGACAAGAGAAATCCTCAGGCGTGGCCGGGAGTGCGTGGTTGCCCTGGCAGGTGACGATGACTATCCATACGCCGTGCCGATCAACTACGTGTATGACGGTGAGCATATCTATATTCACTCAGCATCCGCCGGTCATAAGATTGATGCTCTCCGGAGGAATCCCAAAGTGTCACTCTGCGTCATCGACAAAGATGATGTGGTGCCGGAGGAGTTCACGACTTACTTCCGAAGCGTCATCGTTTTCGGAAAGGCATGGTTTGTGGAGGATGAAGCGAAAAAGATCGAGGCTCTCCGGAAATTATCCGAAAAGTACAGCTTCGGTATCGACCCGACAGCGGAGATCAACAGATTTCTTAAGGTCGTGACCATTGTTGAGATCAAGATTGACAGTTTGACGGGAAAGGAAGCTATCGAACTGACGCGTCAAAGATAACTCCCGTTGTTGTCACTCCTTCGGGATTGACAGTGCCCGGGTTGATTCGAGTATCGGCAGATTGGTTTCCGTCGGCACGTATATCACTGTTTTGTCGCTGAGGTCGGATTGCTGGCGCACCCAAAGGTACTGGATGTAGGTCGGGGTGATGCTTCCGTTTTCGATGCGGATAGCCTCGGCTGCACCTTTCGCACGTTCGATCTCAGCCTGTGCGTTCAGCTTCTCGGCCTCAAGATTGGCTTTCGCCTCCTCGATCTTGATTTTACGGTTTTGCTCGGCCTTCGCAAATTCCGCTTTTCCTTCCATTTCCTGCGACCATACGTTATACCAGGGACGTATGAAAGCCATAGCCACGATAAGCAGAACTATTCCTGCCGCACCCCAGAGCGCACCCTTGATGAGCTTGGGTGATACATTGATGTTGTTGTTATTGGAGTACATAATTTTATGGTTTTAAGTAAGTGTTCAAATTTAATTTATACAATATGCGAGCCTGTTTTTTAGACGATTTCTGTGCGGAGAGAGGGAGCATAGCGAGCTATGCGACTGAGCGACAAGCTGAAAGCGGCAAAAAAGAAGCCGCAGATTGTATAAAAGATCAAGTGAGCACTTACTTTTGATTATATCGTTTAAATTTGAACACTTACTTAATGAGTTAAATTTTGTTGTCATTATTGTGGAGAGGGGTTTGGCGGCTCAGACTTTCGGAAGGTATCTGTTGTCGGAGGCCGTTTGTTTCCTCGGCGCTCTGATGACATCGGTATAAATCTCGAAGATGGCGTTGAGATTGAATCTGCAATCCTCCGGTGTGGGCTCTTTGGCCTTCATGGCGCTCAGCATGTTTTCATAACGGTCGGTGATATAGGTGTCATTGACCAGATCTATCACTTTGAGGAGCTCCTCCATTGCCATATTGTTCTGTCCCAAGGCAAACACGGCTTTATAGCTTCCGAGAGTGTGGCAGATGAAATCCCTTATCGACTCACTCTTTTCATTCATTTTGACGAACAGGATGAAATCATCGCATCTGGGATTGTCGGGAAGTTGCCCGGGCGCGTAAACAGGCTGCTGAGAGGCCTTATAGGACTCACAGTCAGCACTATTGGCAAGCCTCAGGCGGTTGAGAAACCGGAAGATCGACTCGTCAGATATGATGTCGCTATACGTTATTTTCTGCGTCAGGTAAAGGCCTTCCAACGATTTTGCCCGGCTCAAGGCCACATACAGTTGTCCCGGAGCGAATATGTGGCTGCTCATGTCGAGGATCACCTTGTCGTAGGTCTGGCCCTGCGACTTGTGGATGGTAAAGGCGTAGGCAAGTTTCAGGGGGAACTGATCCGTGCGTTGTATGAAGGGAGTCTTTCGCGTGATTTCGTGCGTCTGTGTATTATACGAAAACTCATATCGGTATTCCCTTGTCTGTGAGCCGGCGTAATAATCATCGGGATTGGGACACTTGACTGTCGGGCCACTGTCGAGACGAATGGTGAAGTATTTGCCGTTGAATGACTCTATGGTGCCGAAATCACCGTTTGTGTAATACCTCAGGCGATTCACCTTGCAGTTTTTTGTCAGCATGACCCTTGCGCCGATCTTGAAGTTAAGAATCCCCTCGTATTGCGTGGGAATGACTATCGGCTCGATGTCTTCGTCGCATGGCAGGTCGCTGTGCTTCACATCCACGTATGAATCGCCGTTTTTATGACGGATGCGGTAGCGGGCTTCCACAGAGCGGAGGCTCCCCGGAAGATCGTTCAGTTTCCTTGCGTTTATGACCCCCACATCTTCGTTAGAGGAGGCAATGTAGACGGCATCGCCGGGGAGTTCCGGACATACCCGTACATTCAGGGCTTGCAGCAGATCCACCTTCTCATCCGGAGTCAGCGGCATCCTGAAGGCATCGAGGAGCCTGACAAACTCGGGGTCGTTCTTCTGACGGTAAGATTTCGTGAGTTCAAACAGTCTTATATCGCCGAGATTGTCTTGAATTACGTGGCTGTCAAAGAAATATATACCCCCGTATTCATTTATCAGGTAATTGTGTATCGCCTCGTCGCTCACCACAGGAGGGAGCTGAAACAAATCGCCGACCACCACCACCGGGATACCCCCGAATGGCAGAGCGCTCCCTTTTGCCTCCTGGCAGATACGGTTCATCATCTCGAATGTATCGGCCCGCACCATTGAAATCTCGTCAAAGACAAGCATCGTCACCTTTGCCAGTTCGTATGACATATTACTCGCCTTTGCCGGCGTGATGTTGGAGGTGTTCTGAAACCCTTCGTCGAGATCATCGAAGCCTCTCCAGAAGAACGAATGGATGGTCCGCGCTCTTTTGTAGAGCGAGGCCGCGAGGTTTGTCGGAGCAAGCACCTGGCAGCCGGGGGTAGATGACTCCAAGCGGTTGATGAGATAAGTTTTCCCACATCCGGCCTTTCCATGCACGAAAGTTATCCCCTGGGGATTGCCGACCAAATAGTCCAGCACGTCCTCCTGCGTCGATGGCACCGGCGGAACATAAGCGGATGCTGACTTTTGTGACTCCATGCAATTCTTTGATGCCATATTACTATTTGCCTCCATGCCAATCATGGAATAGACCCGGCTTGAGGAAGAATGAATTTGCCGGGAGATAAATATACAGTGCCTGGTCCGAAAATGCGCATCATGCTCAGACCCTCGCCACCGATAAGATTTCCGAGCGACCAGTTTGACCGCATCTGATTCTCGGAAATGTTAAGCAACGCGATAATATGATTCTCATCCACGTCTATACTTTCACCGGGGTTGAGATTGATGGTTATAGGAGAACCCACGGTGTCGAGAAATACGGTCGAGGTGCCCTGGATTTTTTGCAGGAACAGCCCCATCCCCCCTGTCAGACCGGCTATGGATAGTTTAGTTGTGACGTTCACACGGTTGTTGGAACCCACGTACACGCCGGTGTGACAAATCATTTTCTCTCCGTTGAGCCTCACCGGCAAAAGACCGTAACGGCTGCCGATAGCGATTTTCCTGGGCACATTCGAGACATTATAGAGACGCAGGATAAACAGGGATTCACCCGAAAGTTTGGCACCTAATATTCTGCGCAGACCGGACCCGTTGAAACTCAGTTCTTTTTCTATTCCGGACTCGAAATAGATAAGCGAACCTTTTTCAGCATAGAAATCCTCCCCGGGCGACAGAGTCACCTCAAGGTGCTGCATGAATTGACCTACGAGTTTACAGTTCATAATGAAAGAACTATTAGTTGATGCGAATTTAGTGATTTTTTGATTATGTTTCCGGGTTTCTGCAATGTTTCAGAATGTGAGGTAGTCTCAAATTACCGGAGACTGCAACATTTCATCAGAAGTCGATGCCGAGGCGCAGGGCAATTGTGTTGTCATACGTGTGACGGCGCTTCCAAGTGGTCCAGGTGCCTCCCGTGCCGTCAGGGCCGAGTATGGTGGTGATTTCGTCTATGTGTCGGCGGTTGCCGGTCATGGACCATCCAACTCCTATATTCACTCCGATCTTCCGTCCCCAGTTGATGCGATAGCCGACAGAAGGGGAGAAATAGATACCTCCATATCCTGCGAAATTATATCCCAAGCGTACATCGGCAAATGGAGTGAACTTGCGGAATTTCATATCAGTGCGGATCTGGGCGAAGACCGGCGCTGCATATATTTCGTTGTCCTTCACGCACTGTACTGCCGCGACACCTCCTCCCAAGAAGAGATAAGGATTGAGCTGGTATCCCTGAGACACGGAAACTCCCGTATAGTAGCGGCTGTCGGTCGGGCCTCCATATATGGCGATATCCGCCTTGATGTCACTCACCCATTCGGCAAAGCCACGGTATCCCTTTTCCGGCTGTCGCGCATGAGCAGCGGCTGTGGGGAAAAGGAGCATGGCGCAGGCAAGTTGGATAATATTGGCCTTTTTAGATGTGAGGAAATGTGTATGCACTGTGTATTAGGTATGACCTGCTCTCGGAAGGATTATTTTTCGGTCATGAAACTCGTGAAGGAATTGCGTTCCTGGACCGGGATGCCGGCTTTTTCTTTCTCGGTTCGGATGGCTTTGATGAGGAAAGCCATGTTTCGCCCGAGATTACGCATGGTCTGGAGTCCTTCGAGGTCGGTTTCCACATCTTCAGCAGTGAAGCCGTGCACTTCGTTCCAATATGTGGATGAAACCACCGGCATGGAGGCAATTGTGAAATATTTGTTTATCTCGTCAAAGGCGGATGTGCTTCCTCCGCGTCGTGAGGAGATGACGGCTGCTCCCACTTTCATTGTCTTGTTGACGGTCTCTCCGGTGCTGTAAAACAGGCGGTCGAGAAATGCCAGCGCCTGTCCGTTGCTTCCGGCGTAATACGTGGGGGAACCCACGACAAGACCGTCGGCCTCGGCAAATTTGGGGGCGGTTTCGTTGACGAGATCATTGAAGACGCATCTGCCGTGTGTGCGGCAGAAGTTGCAGGCTATGCAGCCACGGATGTCTTTTATTCCGATTTCAACACGTTCTGTTCTGATGCCGGATTCGTTGAGAGTGCGTTCAAGTTCACTTAAGGCGCGGGCCACGCATCCTTCGGGGTGGGGACTGCCGTTGAGCAGGAGTACTTTGTAGTCTGAATTGGCCATGGTTTGATTGAAATTAAATTTGAACACTTACTTAGTTTATTTGGTGGAGGTGAGATGCGCTGATATGTATTTGATCATGGCTTCGGGGTTCTTGCAGCCCAATACATATTTGTCGCCATTCTTCATTCGCAGCAGGAAGCAGTCGGAAGCTCTTCCGTAATAGCCGTAGTATCTTCCTATGTCTCCTTCCCGAAAAAGGCCCCAGTATCCGAGAAAACCTCCGGAGGCACACAGGCGTATTGCTCCCATGGTGGGCTGGAACGGGGTGATGCTCTCTATTTCGCTCACGGGAATCCTACGCTTACGCAGCGGACTCCCCATGATGACATATTCGGGAGTGGCTTGGATCCATCCGGCTCCGTAGAAAAGCGCGGGGATAAGAAGCGCCAGCAGAAGGATGAGGAGGGTGATGAAGACCGGTTTTTCGTGAATCGATGTGAGACATCCGATATAAAGCGCAAGCGGTATGGCCACGGTCAGAACAATGGCGAATATGCTGTATTTGATATAGGACTTCATGTGAGTATGGTTTGGGTGTGAGGTGATTTGCCACCTAAAATGTAAGGACATCGCGAGCGATGTCTTCTATGTACGATTGTTCAGCAGATCGGCCACTACAACCGCATTGTTGTGTTCATGGTCTCGCGAGGAGTACAGGAGGGTTACCACAGGTTTTCCGGCAATTTCTTTTTTCAGGGCCTCGAAGGCGGGATTTGCGGCAAGTTCGGCGCTGTATCGGGCTTTAAATTCGGACCAGCGCGAATCGGGATCCTGATGAAACCATTCCCTCAGTTCGGTGGAGGGGGCTATCTGCTTGTCCCATGAGTCATAATGGAATGTCTCGTGTGAGAGACCGCGTGGCCAAAGACGGTCAATATAAACTCTGTATCCGTCATCCGGAGACTGCGGATCATAGGCTCTTTTCAATTGAATTTTCTGCATAAATTCCGTTATTTTCTTCCAGGAGTGTGTTTACTTCAGTTCACCTTTAAAACGGTACAAGCCGGAATAGCGGTGTGCTTTTTTCGTTGTGAAAAGCTGACGTGGCACGCCACGTCCCTACAAGGTGCTCAAGCACCGCGTATTTTGCTTGACCATTTCAAAGTAAATACACTCTAATATATATATAACAGTTTGAGCGGAATTATATTGAGCATTTGAATGATAATAAGCGCTGTATGGTCATGAATTGACATAATATGAACCACGGGGAAAGGATACGCGTTTTATAAGTGA
Organism: uncultured Porphyromonadaceae bacterium; assembly: GCA_947174995.1. GTDB lineage: Bacteria > Bacteroidota > Bacteroidia > Bacteroidales > Muribaculaceae > Lepagella. Next base: position 22,441 of record CAMWLC010000021.1, on the reverse strand, counting down.
GGGTCCGATGACCGGGCTTTCATGACTTATTCAAAACATTTAATGCTATGCTGGAAACAGATTATAAGTTTGGCGAAGTCCACGTACTTGCCAATCAGGTTGAGAGCGGCGCTGACCGCGTGCACGTAAAGAGCATTTTCTCCACTTCCAACGGCGGGGTAGCCTTAGTTGCCTTCAAGGCAGGCCAAGCGCTCGACACCCATGTGACCCCTGCGGAGGTCATGGTTACGGTGCTTGAAGGAGAGGTGGAATTCACTATTCTCGATGCCGTGCATCATCTAAAGGCGGGGGAGTTCCTGCTCCTCGGTGCGGAAGTGCCCCACAGTGTCAAGGCTCCTGTGGATGCAAAGCTCATGCTCGCTAAAATCAAAGCCTGAGATCAGAAGTAATCAAAACACGATGAGCTGCGGCCTTCATGAGGATGGCCGCAGCTCATCGTGTTAAGTCCTCAGCTCATGGATAGGGGATCTATGGTTTGGCTTTACCTACCGGCGGTTCGGTAAGGGTGATACGGAAAATCGCGGTGCGGTCAAGACTGCGTGCGATTGCCTCATCGAAGTGACCCAAGTATGCCGGGAGAAAGCGGCGGCAGAGGAGACGCAGTGCCTCGGTTTTCTCAACGGGGTCATATACGGGTTCGGCCCTGCCTATCGCAACGGCAGAATTGAAATATTCGGTGAAATTGTTTTTCTCCTCCTCGTACTTGGGAGTGCACCGGCTTACTGCGGAGAGACTGACGACAGGAATGCATTTCAGGCAGTCTATCTTTTCCCCCTCATGGGCGCAATGGAAATAGAAAGTATCCTCACCCTTTCTGACCAAAGAGAGGGGGAGTCCGTATGGAGTCCCGTCAGGACGGATCATGCTGACAGTGACGTAAGGAGCCTTGTCAAACACCTCCAGTGCCCAAGCGGCATCCTTCTGCCGGGCGGCTTTACGCATCGGTTTCATTGAGAGTGAGTTTATTCAGGGGATAAAGGGGGCTTCATTGCCCCATTCCCAGTCGCCGTGGCCCACTGCTGCAGCAAAATTATACTTGGCGATACCCAGGTCAATGAGATTGTGCTCCACCTTGGTATCTACGCGAGCTATTACGGCTCCATCCTTTACAGCGAAGCGCACGGGACGCCCGTTGGCCCATGAGGGAGCGCAGGCGGCGCCGGCAAGTCCGGTTTCGAGCCAGGGGAACTGACGGCAAGCGTCCGCATATTCCTCATCCGTCCCTTCGAAATACCATCTCGGCTCCTTGCGCTTCCCCTTGAACAGACCGGAAATGGCACCGGCAAGCGCACGGGGAGTCTCGGCGGGCACTCCGAAGAGCACGAGCATGAGGATTCGCTGGCCGGCCCGCAGAGGGACATTGACATGATCGGCGCTGTATGTGCCTCCCACGAAGCACGTGCCAAGGCCCATACCCACCGCCTTAATCACGAACTGCTCCGCGAAATATCCGGCCCTTTCGATGGTGTCGGGATAGGAGGGGTCGATGACGCAGGCCACATAGTTCGTCGGATTGCGAAACATGCCGTAGCTGCGCAGGAATCCCCTGAAGGGGTCGGAATCCTGCGTGCGCATCTGAAACCAGAGTCCGGCCTCATGGGTGCAGGTCATGGTCAGGTCCGCCTGAAGCGACCTGACCATTTCCTGCGATACGGGTTGCAGCGAGTAGTCACGCACCGAATGGCGCGACTCAAGCAGACTGAGTGCAGCAGTCATCGGGCTCCTCGATGAGAATTTCGAAATTGTCGAGGAACTCCATCGTCTTGGCGATGTAGTCTTCCATCACCACGTCATCCTCCACGAAGGGCACCTCCTTGCGGTATGCCTCCATCACCTGCTCGATATAGGGAGACGACTTGAGCGGACGACGGAAATCGATGGCCTGGGCGGCATTCATCAGCTCGATGGCGGCAATATACTTGAGGTTGGAGATGATTTTGTGCAGCTTGGTAGCGGCGTTGGCACCCATTGACACGAGGTCTTCCTGTCCGTTGGAGCTGACGATGGAATCACACGATGCGGGCCATGCGTACATCTTGTTCTGGCTGACGACGGAGGCGGCAGCATACTGGGGAATCATGAAGCCGGAGTTCAGACCGGGCTTCGCCACGAGGAACTCGGGCAGTCCGCGAAGACCCAGAATGAGCTGTGCCACACGACGCTCGGAGATGTTGCCGAGTTCATGGAGCGCCACGCCCATGTAGTCGAACACCAGGGCGATGGGTTCGCCGTGGAAGTTGCCGCCGGAGATCACGAGATCCTCATCGGGGAAAACTGTCGGATTGTCCGTGACGGAGTTGATTTCGGTGTGGAGCACGTCAGTGACGTGGTTCATGGCATCCTTGACTGCGCCGTGCACCTGGGGGATACAGCGGAAGGAATAGGGGTCCTGCACATGCGCCTTCTCGCGTGCGATGATTTCGCTTCCCTTGAGGAGAGAGCGGAATACGCGGCCAGTCTGAATCTGCCCGGGATGGGGGCGCACCGCCTGTATCTGTGGCCAGAAGGGTTCGATGCGACCGTCGAAGCCCTCGAGAGACATGGCTCCGAAGAGATCGAAGCAATTGACCATGTGCCATCCGTCGATGAGGGCCTTGATACCGTTGGCGCTCATGAACTGGGTGCCGTTGAGAAGCGCGAGACCCTCCTTGGATTTCAGTTTGATGGGATTCCAGCCGAAGATATTGAGCACCTCCTTGCCGGAGATGACCTTATCCTTGAAGAGAACCTTGCCCTCTCCGATGAGGGGGAGGAAAAGATTTGCGAGGGGAGCGAGGTCGCCCGAAGCTCCGAGAGAGCCGCGATCGTAGACCACGGGGAGGATGTCATTGTTATAGAAATCCAGGATGCGTTGTACTGTCTCGACCTGCACTCCGGAGAAGCCCATGGAAAGGGCGTGCGCCTTGAGGAGAAGCATGAGCTTCACGATAGTCGAATCGACCGGGGTGCCGATGGAGCAGGAATGGCTCTTCACCAGATTTTCCTGGAGCGTGGAAAGGTCCTGCGAGGAAATGTGCTTGTTGCAGAGGGATCCGAAGCCGGTGGTCACGCCGTAGATGGGCACGGTGTTCTCATCAGTCTTCTTGTCAAGATACTCGCGGCAGTGGCTGATCTTGGCTATCGCCTCATCGGAGAGGGTGAGGCGAGTGTTGTCTTTGAGGATTTTCTCTATGAGATCGTATGTAAGCGGAGACGACCCGATAGCGTATGTTTCGAGGGTTTTCATGTCTATAAGAAAGAGTGATTGATGATTCAGTCAAGAGGGAGAGATCGTGAGGGTGTGACCACCTGCATGCCGCGGAACCAGACGCGTTCCACGCAGTTCATGCCGACGTAGTAGGGGAGGGCGTCGATGGTGGTGAAATGCAGCATTGCGATATTGGCCTCCTTGCCCGGTTCGAGAGTGCCGATTGTGTCGGCCATTCCCACGGCGGCCGCTCCGTTGATGGTCAGAGCAGAAATCACCTCCTGGATCGTCATGCCCATGTACAGGCATCCGAGGGCGATGGTGAGAGGTATCGAACCGGAGAAGCAGCTTCCGGGATTAAGGTCTGTGGCGAGAGCAACGGCGCATCCGGCGTCTATCATCAGACGGGCCGGTGCGTACGGCTCCTTGAGAGCGAAAGCTGTGAGGGGGAGGCATGTGGCCACCGTGCCTGACTCCGCGAGGCGGCGGATGCCCTCGTCGGAGATATGCAGGAGGTGGTCGGCTGAGACGGCGCCGAGTTCGGCAGCCAGCTCCGCGCCGCCGAGAGTCACTATCTCGTCTGCATGGAGCTTCAGCTCATATCCCATATCTTTCGCGGCCTTGAGGAAGCGTCGGGACTCCTCGATCTCGAAAACGTTTTTCTCGCAGAAGATGTCGCAGAAGCGTGCCTTATCCTTGAAGCGCGGGAGCATCTCAGCTATCATGTAGTCAATATACTCATCCGTGCGCCCCTTGTATTCGCGGGGCACTGCGTGGGCACCCAAGAAAGTCGGCACCACGTGTATGCGGTCGGAGCAGGATTCACGCAGTTCATGGATGGCGTCGAGCATTTTCTCTTCGGTCTCGACGTCAAGGCCGTAGCCGCTCTTCGCCTCGACGGTGGTCACACCGTCGGCGAGCATACGGTCGATAAACCAGCGTCCCTTCTCGGCCATGGTGGCCGCATCAATATTGTGGGTCGCGTCGACGGTGGACTGTATGCCTCCGCCGCGTTGCATGATCTCCATGTAGCTGACCCCCTTGAGACGCCATCCGAACTCATTGGGGCGGAATCCGCCGAACACGAGATGGGTATGGCTGTCTACCATTCCGGGCATAGCCACGTGGCCGTTGGCATCGAAGAGTGCGTACTCCTTCTCGTCAACGCGAGGGGCCTCAGATGCAGGGCCGGCATACTCTATTATGCCGCCACGCACGATGATGCGACATCCGGGCATCTCCTCCCACGCGCCCATCTCGCTTCCCCTCAGAGCCTTATGACCCCGGGGGGTGGCGAGAGTGCAGTTGTCTATGATAAGATTGCCTTCCATGAAGCGCTTATTTCATTATCTCCCTTAGCATCTCCTCGTCGGCGATGAAGGGCTCGGTGATCATGAAGCCGTTTTCGGCCTGTGTATCATTCCATTCCTCCACGGTGGACATGGCGTTCTCATTGCGTGCCCATGAGCGGCGTGCCACGCCACCCATCACGTCCCACAGCATGGCCTGCTTGAGAATCTCGTCGGTACGCTCGGAACCGTCGCACACCATGCCGAAACCACCGTTGATGGATTTGCCGATACCGACGCCTCCGCCGTTGTGAAGAGCCACGAGGCTCATGCCGCGGGCGCAGTTGCCGGCGAAACACTGTATCGCCATGTCGGCCATCACATTGGAGCCATCCTTGATGTTGCTTGTCTCGCGGAAGGGGGAGTCAGTGCCGCTGACGTCATGATGGTCGCGGCCAAGCATGATGGGGCCGACTTCGCCGTTGCGCACCATCTCGTTGAATTTAAGGGCGATTTTGAGGCGACCCATAGCGTCCTGATAGAGGATGCGAGCCTGTGTGCCCACTACGAGCGCGTTCTTCTCGGCATCGCGGATCCAGTTGTAGTTGTCGCGGTCCTGGCCTCGGCGGTTGGGATCGATACACTCCATGGCCGCGCGGTCGGTCTTGACGAGATCCTCGTGCTTGCCGCTCAGACAGACCCAGCGGAAGGGGCCGTAGCCGTAGTCGAAGAGCATGGGGCCCATGATGTCTTCCACGTATGAGGGCCAGATGAAGCCATCTTTCTCGTCTACGCCGTTGCGCGACATCTCCTTGACTCCGGCGTCATACATGGCCTTCATGAAGGAGTTGCCGTAATCGAAGAAGTAAGTGCCCTTGTCGACGAGCTTACGGATGGCCTTGTAGTGGCGGCGAAGCGATTCATCCACGCGGCGGCGGAACTCCTCGGGATCATCGTGGAGCAGTTTGGTGCGCTCCTCGAAGGTCATGCCTGCGGGGCAGTAGCCACCCTCGTACACGGCGTGGCAGGAGGTCTGGTCGGAAAGCAGATCTATCTTCTTATCATGCTCGGCGGCATATTCGAGAAGGTCCACCACATTGCCGAGATATGCTATGGAGATGGGTTCGCGGGCAGCCATGGCCTTGTCGGCCATAGCGAAAGCCTCCTCAATATTGTCTGTCACCTCCTGCACCCATCCCTGGGAGCGGCGTGTCTCGATGCGTGAGGGATCCACCTCGGCGATTATGGCGGCGGCTCCCGCTATCTCGGCGGCCTTGGGCTGAGCGCCGCTCATGCCTCCCAGTCCGGAGGATACGAAGAGGTGGCCGCGCAGGTCGCCGTCCTGAGGTACACCGAGCTTCATGCGTCCTGCATTGAGGAGAGTATTGAACGTACCGTGCACGATGCCCTGGGGGCCGATATACATCCATCCGCCGGCGGTCATCTGTCCGTAGTTGGCCACACCCATCTGCATGGCCTCGTGCCAGTCGTGGAGATTGTCAAACATACCCACCATCATGGCGTTGGTAATGATGACGCGGGGGGCGTCCTTGCGCGAGGGGAAGAGACCGAGGGGATGGCCTGACTCGATGACGAGGGTCTGCTCATCGGTGAGCTCCTCGAGATATTTCTTTATGAGGCGGTATTGCAGCCAGTTCTGACACACCTGTCCGGTCTCGCCGTAGGTCACGAGCTCGTAGGGGTAAAGGGCGATGTCGAAGCAGAGATTGTTGTCGATCATCACCTGGAATGCCTTTCCGGCAAGACACTTTCCCTTGTATTCGTCAATGGGCTTTGCCTTGAGGTCTCCTTCGGGGCGGAAACGGTAGGCATATATGCGTCCGCGGGTGCGCAACTCCTCGAGGAACTCGGGAGCCGCCTGGGCATGCAGACTTTCGGGAAGATAACGCAGGGCGTTCTTGAGCGCGGTCACTGTCTTTTCGCGAGTTAGTGTGTAGCCACGGTCGGGCGCACGACGGATACCTTCTTTAAACTCAGGCATTTCGGGCCATTCCTCGGAAAGACGGATGCGATTGGTTTTCATGATTCGTAGTGGTTAGAGATTTGTTTGATGCAAATTTAGCTATAAGTTGGTAAATGACCAAAATATAATGAAGGAAAAATTTTTTAGTCTCACGGGGTGATAAACCATGAAAAATTAGTAATTTTGTAATGTCAAGAACATCTTATGGAAATCAAACGCAGGATTATAGCGGCAGCCGCGCTGGCGGCCCTCACGACGCCCGCCTTCGCGGGGCCCGATCTTCCGAAAGTAGAGATTCTCGGAAAGGAATACTACTATTATGAGGTGAAGAAGGGGGATTCGGTGTATGGCATCGCAAAACAGTTTGACTGGGATCCTCAGGAACTTGTGAGGCTCAACCCGGGAACCACCTCCAGCCTCGAGAAGGGGGCCCGCCTGTATTATCCCACGGGCAGGGTGGTGGTAATAGCCACAACTCCCGATGCAGAGGCTCCGGTGGAGATACCTTTCGAGCCCATCACGCACATAGTGAAGCGTGGGGAAACCCCTTACAGCATCGCGAGGCGTTACAACATCTCGCTGGATACACTCTATGCCAATCATCCCTCGGCCAAATATGGTATAAAGGCCGGGGAGACGATAGTCATAAAGCAACAGGCGGATATGGTGGACCGCAACGGAGGGTTTTATTACTACACCGTGAAGCCGGGCGACACGCTGTTCGCACTCTCGCGCAAGTATAATACCACGGTGGAGAAGATCCTTGCAGCCAATCCCGGCGTTTCGGAAAAGCATTTCCGCATCGGGGATTCGGTGAGGATTCCGGTGAACACCGACACGGCAAGAAGAGTGAAGACCGTACTTGCCGAAGAGAAGCGGGTCGAATCGCTCGACACTTACAGGGTCGGTAAAAATGACACCTGGGCCACGATAGCCGAGAAGACCGGCACGGACGAAGAAGACCTGCGACGTGCCAACGGCGATCTCTCGGCTCCGGGAAATAACCAGCTTGTAGCCGTGCCTACGATGCGCACGGTGCAGGTGGAGAAAGAGGTAGACGCCGATGATTTCCCGACACAGGGGGAGGAATCCGTGCAGGAGATATATGACTCGGTGCATGCCGTCGAGAAGGTGCCCATGGAGGAGCGACAGGTAAGGGTGGCCCTCGTGCTTGATGACCCGGCGAGCAAGCGTGACAGCGAGTTTGTCAAGGGGTTCATGCTCGCCCTCAATGATTATAAGGACACTCCTTACAAAATTTCTCTCAAACTCGAGCGGGGGAGTGATGAGTCGGCCGCTCTCGCGTCGCTGAAGGAGTACAATCCAAATCTTGTGATCTCCACGGCAGACCGGAACTTTCCCGCGTGGCTTGGTGATTACGGACAGCAGACCAAGACAGAAATAGTCAACGTCTACGATGTCAAGAACGAACTTTACCTTGAGAATCCGCAGATGGTGCAGGTGCTCACTCCCACCAACTTCTTCAATGAATCCACGGCTGCGGAAATAGCGAAGCGTTTCGAGGGAAGGACACTCGTATTCGTAGGGGAACCGGACGCACAGGACACGCTCGCCCCCCTCGTGAAGGAACAGATGATGGGCGCCTCCCTCGAGCTTTCGGCGGAGGAATTTTCCGCTCTGCCTCTCGAGGAGTCCGGCAGCTATCTTGTGTACGCATGGCCGACGGCGCAGGGAGATATAGAGAGGGTTCTCGACGCCGTGGCTACCGCCCGAAGCAATTCCCCGGTGGCGGAAGTGGCAGTCGTGGGGCGCCCCAACTGGATCGTGTACACGGAGTCTCTCGGCTCCAAGATGCACGATGCAGACGTCTATATTCCTTCGCGTTTCTATTTTGACTTCGACAGCAACGAGGGACGCGGGTTCGTGTCCGACTTCACTGCCGTCTACGGATACGCACCCGTGAAGTCCTATCCGCTCTATGCCGCAGTGGGATTCGATATGGCCAACTATTTCGTGCCCGGAGTGGCAGTCACGGGGGGAGACTTCAATCACGGAGTGCCCGATGCGGATTCTCTTCAGACGGCAATGCGGATGGAGAGGGTGAGTAACTGGAGCGGTTTTTACAATCCCGTGACATATCTCGTGCGACTGACCCCGTATGGTTCAACGGATAAAATAATAGTGAAGTGAAGCCTCTTTTCATCACGGCGCTGTGTGCCGCATCTTTCTGTCTGAGTCCCGGCATGGCGGAGGCGCAGAGCCGATGGAAGCCTGACTTGTCTTTCGGCGTGCATGGCGGGGCCGGGGCATCAAAACTCTTTTTCTCGCCCGGCATACATGAGAAAATGCTGTTCGGTCCCACAGCCGGCGTTTCTTTCCGGTATTCCGAAGAGAACCATTTCGGATTGATAGCGGAACTCAACTACACGCGTCGCGGCTGGAGAGAGGATTTCCGGACATATACGCAATTCACCTATTCTCGGTCGCTCGATTATCTGGAACTTCCGGTGATGGCCCACATATATTTCGGTCGTAAAAGCCGGTTCTACATTAATCTGGGGCCACAGTTCTCGTATATGATAGGAGACGGGGTGAGCGCGAATTTCGACTATAAGGATATATCGTCAGTACCGGGTTTCCCCACCACCGGACGCAACAACGCGCAGCTCGACATGGAGGTAACCAAGCGATTTGATTACGGCATCTGCGCCGGTCTGGGAGGGGAGTGGCGCATGGCGCAGAGGCATTCCCTGAGTCTCGAGGCGAGGTTTTATTATGGACTTGGCAACTGCTTCCCATCCAAGCGTGCCGATGTCTTTCATTCCTCCAACGCCATGGTGGTGTCGGCCACTATAGGTTACTGGTTTCATCTCCGCTGAAACTATGAGGAATCCGGCGGTGAAAACCGTTCGATAAAAAAGCTCCCGCTGATTCAATCAATCAGCGGGAGCTTTTTTATCGAACACGAGCAGGCCTCAGAGAAGCCATGTCGCGAAGAGATATACCAGAGATGCGGGCATGACAAGCAGGAAAGAGTCTATGCGGTCGAGGATTCCGCCGTGGCCGGGGATAAGGTTTCCTGAATCCTTCACTCCTATGTCTCGTTTGAAAAGGGATTCCACGAGGTCGCCCCAGGTGGAGAAGAGCGCCACTACTACTCCGAGTCCGATCCAGCTCCAGAGGACGGGGTAATATCCCATGGGCATGATCCAGTAGCAGGCGGTTGCACCTCCGACACAGAATATCACGCCTCCGGCAAAACCCTCCCATGTCTTCTTGGGGGAGATGCGTTCGATCATCTTGTGTTTGCCTAACCATGAACCCACAAGATATGCACCGGTGTCATTGAGCCATATCAATACGAATATGGCCAGTGTCACGTGCAGGATCTCTTTGGTGGGGAGGGAGTAGTACATCTCACCGAAATAGTCCACCACACCCACACCGAAGAGTATGCCGCAGGGTAGACCCAGATAGATCTGGGCGAATACGGATAGGGCGAGATTGTATAGGGGGTCACTTTCCCGTAGATAGAGTTCCTCGATCATGCGCACAAGCAACACCAGCAGCCAGAGAAGCAGACCGTAGCCGGAAATGCCGACAGTGAGGCAGAGTGTGCCCACGATATCCGTTATCCCGACTATTTTTTCGTAGCTATGCCTCTCCTCTACGAGATCATCGAACTCCAGCGCCGCCAGCATGCAGAACATTACCGCGAGGGCACATGTCCAAAGGCCCCCGCCAAGGAGTGCCCCGACGATGATTGCGACATACACCGCTCCCGAAACAGCTCTTTTCAGCATAATCAATCCTCAAAAATGTCCAAGGGAGTGGCCGCGAGCCTGAAGTCGTGTTCCACAAGGAATGATATGATTTTGTCGCGCTCCTCGGATGGCTGCACATCTTCGTGTATGCGGCGGTTGGCATTATGCACTGCCGTATTGCTCTGGTAGATGTGGCGGTAGCATTTCGCGATGTCGTCAATGACCTCCTCGCTCTTGTGGCCCTTGCGCAGGATGAACGCATTGACCCCGAAATAGGAGATGGGATTGTGAGCCATGATGACGAAGGGGGGGACGTGGCCGTTGACACGGCATCCTCCCTTGATGAGACACCATTCTCCGATGTGACATCCCTCGTGGACTATAACCCCGGAGGAGAGGATCGTGTAGTCACCCACACGGCAATCACCGGCAATCTTGACCCCGTTGCCAACCACGCACCAGTCGCCGACGGAAGAATCGTGGGCAATATGGCTCTGGGCCATGATGAAGGAGTTGTTGCCTATTCTTGTCTCTCCACCCTCGCGGCTAGAGCGGTTGATGATGACATATTCACGAATTTTATTGTTGTCGCCGATGACAACGTATGACTCCTGGCCTTTCCATCGGAAATCCTGGGGAGTGGCCGCGATGATCGAACCCTCGTAGATTACGTTGTTCTTGCCGATACGGGCCCCGGAGAGGACGCTGCAGTGGGAGTGGATCACAGTGCCGTCTCCTATCTCGACATTACGGTCGATGTAGACGAAAGCACCGATAGTGACATTCTGGCCCAGACGGGCCTCGGGATGCACGAAAGCGAGATTGCTGATGTTTGACATGACTGCTGATTTGAGAGTTAGACTTTAACTTTAACGGCCTCCGCCCACGGCCTGATAGAGGTTGATGAGCGAAGTGGCCTTGGTGTGCCAGCAGGCAAGGGCTGCGAGCTGGGCCTGAAGGAGGCTGCTGCGTGCGGTGAGCACCTCCAGATATGTGGTGCCCTGATTGTACATGAAGAGCTCATTGGTGTATTCCACGGACTTCTCAAGGGCGTCAATCTGCTTCTCTATCATGGCGCGCTTGGCGGTGTTTTTGGAAATCGACACCATCGCGTCGCTCACGTCGGCGGCAGCGGAGAGCACGGTTTTCTCGAAATTATTCACAGCCTGCTTCTGCTGGGCCTTGGCGGCCTCGTAGGTGGCGAGGTTCTGGCCACGGGAGAAGATCGGGGCGGTGAGAGACCCTGCAAGCTGAATAAACCACTTTCCGGGATTGGAAATCATGGATCCGAGCATATTTGTGAATCCGCCCTGTGCGGAAATCACGAGAGAGGGATAGAAATTGGTGCGTGCCGAATTGAGCGAATAGAAGGCTACTGCCATGCTGCGCTCGGCAGCCGCCACGTCGGGACGTGTGGCGAGATAGTTGAGGGGCATCCCTTCGGTAATCTCCACGGGGAGGCTGAAGTCGAGCTTGCCGGACACGCTCCACGTCTGGGGATAGGTGTTGAGAAGCACCGAGAGGGTGTTCTGAACGGTCGTGATCTGCTGCTCGAGGTCGGGGATGGAGGCCATGATGCTGTAATAGTTGGCCTGGCTCTGCACCACTGCGGCCTCATTGGTGCGTCCCGCCTCCTTGAGAAGTTTCATCGACTCCACCTGGTCGGCCCAAATCTCCGAGGTGCGACGGGTGAGGTCGAGCTGCTGGTTGAGAAGCACGAGGGAATAATAAGCTGAGGCAACGCCGCAGATTATCTGCGAGCGTGCAGCCTGGGCGTAGGCTTCGGCCTGCTCCACGGCTACTGCCGCTCCACGCTTGCGGTTGAGAATTTTGCCGAAGGCATCGATTTCCCAGGACGCGGAGAGGGGGATGGTGTAAGACCAGTTCATGTGGCTGCCTCCGTAGCTTGCAGTGCCGCCGTTGGGGGCGAGGGCAAGCGAGGGGAAGTAGCTGAGTTTGGCTCCCTTGAGCTGAGCACGCGCTATTTCCACATTCAGGCGTGCGTTGTCAAGGTCTGTATTGTTCTCGAGCGCCTGACGGATGAGGGCCTGGAGCTGGGGATCGGTGAAGACCTGTTCCCAGCCGAGGTATCCGAGCGAGGTGCTGTCCGGGGTCTCCCCGACCGCACGCGCATAGTCGGAGACTATGGCGTTGTCGGCGGGAAGATCATATTTCTGATAGATGTGGCAGCTGCTGAGGCCGACTGCCATGGTGCCCGCGAGGGCGAAAACGATTGACTTTCTCATGGGGTCAGTCCTTATTTATTGCATACTGTTCGATTTCGGAGGATATCGCGCTGTTGTCGGTGTCCTTCCACTTCGGGGGCGACACGCGCTCCTGGATGATCTGCATGATGACGAAGAGAGCGGGCACGATGAGCACCTGGAGTATCATGCCGATGAGCATACCTCCGATAGCACCGGAGCCGAGGGCCTGGTTGCCGAGCTTGCCGGCGCCATGGGCGAACATCATAGGAAGCAGACCGATGATCATGGCCAGTGAGGTCATGAGAATCGGGCGCAGACGCGCTACGGCACCCTGCACGGCTGACTTGACGATGCTCATGCCGGTCTTGCGGCGGTCAAGCGCGAACTCCACGATGAGGATGGCGTTCTTGGCGAGAAGACCGATAAGCATGATTAGCGCGATCTGGAGGTAGATGTTGTTGTCGATGTCGCGCATACGTGCGAAGATGAAAGTACCCATGAGTCCGAATGGCACGGAGAGAATAACGGCCCAGGGGAGGATATAGCTCTCATACTGCGCGGAGAGGATGAGGTAGACGAACACGAGCACGAGGATGAAGACATATCCGGTGCTTCCGCTCGAACCGCTGGCCTGCTCGCGTGTCATGCCGGCATACTCGAAGCCATAACCCACGGGGAGGGTCTCCTGCGCGATGCGGTTGATGGTCTCGATAGCCACGCCGGAGGATACGCCGGGAGTCGGGTTGCCGGTGATGGAAATCGAGGTGAACATGTTGAAACGCTCGATAAGGTCAGGACCGTAGACACGGGTCAGCTTCACAAAGTTGTCGATGGGAGCCATGTCCACGCCGTTGCGGATCTTGATCTGCTTGAGCGTCTCGGGAGACACACGGGCCGAGGGATCGGCCTGCATCATGACGCGGTAGAGCTTGCCGTAGCTATTGAAATTAGAGATGTACATACCGCCGTAATATCCCTGGAGAGCGGAGAGCACGGCGTTCTGCGTCAGCCCGGCCTGCTTCACCTTCGCCACGTCGATCTCCACAAGATACTGGGGGAAGGTGGGGTTGAAGTTGGAGTAGGCCATCTGGATGGCGGGATCGGCGTTGAGGGCGCCGATAAACTTCTGATAGACCTCGAAGAATTTGTTGAGGTCGCCGCCGGTGCGGTCCTGGAGTTTGATCTCAAAACCATTGGTCATGGAGTAGCCGGTGATCATGGGGGGCTGGAAGAACATCACTCGGGCATCCTTCACTGCCATACCTGTCTTCATGAATAGTTGGCCCACGATGGCCTGTGCGCTCTCGGTGTTTTCGTCGCGCTCATCCCAGGGGCGGAGCTTGATGATGAACGAACCGTAGGTGTTGCCCTGTCCGCCGATGAAGGAGTATCCCGTGATGGCCGTGCGGCTCTTGATGGCCGGAATGGTGCCGAGGATGCTGTCGACGGAGTTCATCACCTGCTGGGTACGCTCTTGTGAGGTGGCGGGAGGCATTGTTACGGCGCCCATGATGGTGCCGGTGTCCTCGGTGGGAATCATGGAGGAGGGGGTGATGGCCATGAGCCATACGAGCACACCCACACTTGCACCCACGGATATGAAGCTGATGATCTTGTGACCGATGAACCACTGCACGCATTTCTTATAGACACGCAGCAGGGCATCGAAGCTGTTGTTGAAGGCGTCGATGAAGCTCTTGGAGAAAATTCCGATAATGGCGAGTATGGCCACCGCACAGGCTATGCAGGAGAGGAACACATTCTCGAAGGTGTACCATCCGAGCACGAGGAACACGATTGCGGCCACGAGGAAAATCAGCGTCACTATCGGGGGGAATGAGAAACGCTTCCTGTAGGCCTCGCCGACAGCCTCGCCGGCTGCTTTGTAAGCGTCGCCCATGCGCTCCTTGAGATTCTTCTCGTCATGACCTTTCAGGAAGATGGCGCAGAGGGCGGGGGAGAGGGTGAGTGCGTTGACAGCGGAGAGACCGATGGCCATGGCCATGGTCAGACCAAACTGACGGTAGAACACGCCTGAAGTGCCACCGAGGAACGACACGGGAATGAACACGAGCATCATCACGAGGGTGATGGAGATAAGCGCGCCGGAAATCTCGCGCATGGCGTCGATGGAGGCCTTACGTGCCGACTTATATCCCTGGTCAAGCTTGGCGTGTACCGCCTCCACCACCACTATCGCGTCATCGACCACAATCGCGATGGCGAGCACGAGGGCGGAGAGGGTAAGCAGGTTGAGTGTGAATCCGAAGATATAGAGGAGGAAGAATGTACCGATGAGGGCCACGGGAATGGATATCATCGGGATGAGTGTGGACCGGAAATCCTGGAGGAAGATAAACACCACGAGGAACACGAGTACGAAAGCCTCGATGAGGGTCTTCACCACCTCCTCGATTGAGGCGAAGAGGAATTCGTTGACAGACATCGTGGTCTGGAGCACCATACCTGCCGGGAGGTTCTTGCGGGCATTGTCAAGCATTTTCTCGATCTGCTCCACCACAGCTGTGGCGTTTGAGCCGGCTGACTGGAATACAATTGCCGAAGAACCGATGTGGCCGTCATTGAGGTTGGAGAAGCCGTAAGTGAGACGTCCCATCTCTACTTTCGCCACATCGCCGAGTCTGAGCACCTCACCGTCGGGCGTGGCACGCAGAATGATGTCTTCAAACTCTTTGGGTTCGGAGAGTCGTCCCTTGTACTTTAGCGTGTACTGGAACGACTGGTTGCCCTGCTCGCCGAACTGGCCGGGGGCGGCCTCGATGTTCTGCTCGGCGAGGGCAGCCGAGATGTCGGAGGGCATGAGCTTGTACTGGGCCATCACCTCGGGTTTGAGCCATATACGCATCGAATAGTCCGCGCCGAAAGCCATGGCATCACCTACGCCGGATACACGCTTGATTTCCGGGAGGATGTTGATGCTCATGTAGTTGTCGATAAACTGCGGAGTGTATTTGTCTTCGGGGTCATACATGGCTATCACCATGAGCATCGAAGACTGGCGCTTCTGCGTGATGACGCCCACCTGGTTGACCTCCGCCGGAAGGAAAGCCGCGGCCTTGGCCACACGGTTCTGCACGTCGACGGCAGCCATGTCGGGGTCGGTGCCCTGCTTGAAGTAGACCGTAATTTCAGCGGAGCCGTTGTTGCTGGCCGAAGAGGTCATGTATTCCATGTTTTCGGCACCGTTGATCTGCTCCTCGATAGGGGCGATGACGGAGTTGAGTACCGTCTGGGCATTCGCGCCCGTATATGACGTGGAGACGCGGATAGTGGGGGGCGCGATGTCCGGATACTGCTCCATCGGTATGCTTATCAGGCCGAGAATACCGAAAATCACGATGAAAATCGAGATCACGGTAGAAAGCACCGGACGGTTTATAAATCTGTCAAGTTTCATTTTATCCTTTGAATAGTGGAAAAAAATCAGGCTGAGTATAGTTTTATGCTGCCCGAAGCATTATTTAGCCGGTTGCTGCTGAGGAGCAGCGCCGGTCTTGGGATTGATAACCATTCCGTCCTGGAGCGATATGCCGACGCCCTCGGTGACTATTACGTCGCCGGGCTTCAGACCCGAAGTGACTATGTATGTCTGACCGTCCGAAAGTTCAGATACCGTGATGGGAGTGGTGTGAATCTTCGAGCTGTCGCCTACCACATAGCAGAACTTCATGTCCTGGATCTCGAATGTGGCCTTCTGAGGAATTTTGAGCGCTCCGGAGGTGGTGGTGGGCACGAGCACCTGACCGGTGTTGCCGCTGCGGAGCATACCGTCGGGATTGGGGAAGGAGGCCTTTACCGTGGCGCTACCGGTCTGTGTGTCAAGCACGCCGGAGATGGAAACGATCTTGCCCTTGTAGGGATAGAGTGTGCCGGTGGCGAGCTGGAGCTGTACCTCTGGCATCGTGGCGATGGCCTCCTTGACGGTGCGTCGGCCTCCGTCCGTGAGGTCAAGCACCTCCTTCTCCGTCATGGAGAAATATGCTTCCATGCCGCCGTTGTCGGAGAGCACGGTGAGCAGCGTCGAGGGGCTGACAAGGGAGCCGGCCTTGTTGTCTATGGTGCCGACGATACCGGCTGTCGGTGCCTTCACGACGGAATAAGAGAGGTTCTTCTGGGCAGTGATGAGATTGGCCTGCGCCTGGTGGAGCTGAGCCTTGGCGGCGTTGAGGGCATCCACCGAAGTCTGGTAGGCCGATGCGCTGATGATGTTTTTGTCAAGAAGAATCTTGTTGTTGTTGGCGCTTGTCTGGGCGGTGTTGACATTAGCCTGCGCCACTTCGATGGCCGCGCGAGCGGCATCCACAGCTGCCTGGAGCTGCACCTGGTCGATGGTGAAGAGCACCTGTCCGGCAGCCACGCGCTGGCCCTCCTGGACATGGACCTGGGTGAGGAATCCTGAGATCTGGGGACGTATCTCTACGTCATTAACACCGTGGAGTGTGGCGGGATAGACGGTGTTCATGGAGGCATCTTCCTCCGTCACTGTCATGACGGCGAGCGAGGGGGCCTGCTGTTGCTGCTGGGAGGCGTCACCGCCTTTGCAGCCTGCGAGCATGAGAGAGCCGAGGGCAATCATTGCCGCGCCGTAACCGAGATGATTGATTTTCATATTGGTATTCTTCTATTGGATGATAATTGTCTTCTTTGTCAGATGGCCAAGTGCCGGTCTTGAGCATTACACAAGAACCGGAGGCCAGGATCGGACCGTTAAATTTTGTGAACTATTATTATTAAGACAAATCCAAAGGGAGTTTGTCACAGCAAAAGTATAAAAATTTTACCACAAGGCCAAAAATTCACAGTAAAAGCCGCCAATCGGTCAACACTTGCGGTGCTTTTGACCAATTGGCGGCTTTTAGGCCCCATCTCACAAAAAATGAGGAGTACTTTCTTTAAAATTTCAAGGTAGCGGGAGGAATATCCTCGGGAGCCTTACGCTGCTTTCTTTCAGTGGGTGAAGGGGGGAGGAGTGCCGGGGTCATCATCCTCCGGCTCTTCCTTAACTTCCTCGGGAGTGACAGGCTGCGCCTTTTCGAGGCGATCCTTCACATCCTGCTTCTCCTTGCGCTTGGCCTCATCGCGCTTGGTGAGCTCGATGATTTCATCGGTGCGAGATTTCCATTTGCGCGGCCCGAGTATAAGCTCCACATCATCGTGGAAAATCACCTCGCGCTCCACGAGCATATCGCGTATTTTGTTGTGTTGAGACGCGTGGACGCGGATAATCTCCTTGGCACGCTCATACTGCTCGTTGACAATTCGCGTGACCTCCTCGTCGATTGTGCGGGCTGTATCTTCCGAATAGGGGCGTGTAAATCCGTAGTCTTGCCCGGTGGAGTCATTGTAGTTGAGGTTAGGGAGCTTCTCGCTCATGCCGTAGACCATCACGAGGGAGCGGGCTATCTTGGTGGTCTTCTCAAGGTCATCGCTGGCTCCGGTGCCCACCTGGCCGAGGAACACCTCTTCGGCTGCACGCCCGGCAAGCATACCGCACATGGTGTCGAGCAGGGCCTGCTTGGGTATTATCTGGCGTGCTTCGGGGGCATACCATGCGGCACCGAGTGCGCGGCCGCGCGGCACGATGGTCACTTTCACGAGAGGATTGCCATATTGAGTCATCCAAGTCACTGTGGCGTGTCCCGCCTCGTGGGTGGCGATTGCGAATTTCTCCTCATCGGTTATCACGCGCGAGCGTTTCTCAAGGCCTCCTACGATACGGTCGATGGCGGCCATGAAGTCATCCCAATCCACCTCCTTCTTGTTGTTTCGGGCAGCGATTAGGGCGGCCTCATTGCAGACGTTGGCAATGTCGGCACCGGAGAATCCCTGGGTCTGCCGGGCAAGTTGCTCCACATTGAGACCCGCGTTGCACTTGATGTTGCGCAAATGCACGTTGAAGATCTCGACGCGGTCTGACAGCTCAGGAAGGTCAACGAATATCTGGCGGTCGAAACGTCCGGGGCGAAGCAACGCCTTGTCGAGCATATCGGCACGGTTGGTCGCGGCGAGGATAATGACGCCGTTGTTGGAACCGAAGCCATCCATTTCGGTAAGCATCTGGTTGAGAGTGTTCTCGCGCTCATCGTTGCCTCCCATGCTGGGATTCTTTCCGCGGGCGCGTCCCACGGCGTCAATCTCGTCGATGAACACGATGCAGGGGGCCTTCTCCTTGGCCTGCTTGAAGAGGTCGCGCACACGTGCCGCTCCGACGCCTACGAACATTTCCACGAAATCGGATCCGGACATTGACAGGAAGGGAACGTTGGCCTCTCCCGCCACGGCCTTGGCGAGGAGCGTCTTACCCGTGCCGGGAGGGCCAACAAGGAGGGCTCCCTTGGGTATTTTCGCTCCGAGTTCGGTGTAACGCTGGGGATTCTTCAGAAATTCCACGATTTCCTCAATCTCAACCTTAGCCTCTGCGAGTCCGGCCACGTCTTTGAAGGTGACGTCCGGGCCATTATTCTTGTCGAAGACTTTCGCACGTGATTTCCCCACATTGAAAATGCCACCCGCTCCTCCGGAACCACCTGACATACGCTTGGACATGAAATACATGAAGAGGGCTATGAGCACAATGGGGCCGAAGTAGTAGAAGATCCTCATGAGATCCGAGCCCTTGTCATACGTGACTGCGATCTCGGGCTTTCCCTGCTGGGCGAGAACGGCGTTCCAGGCGTCGATTTTGTCCTGCACCTTGTCGTTGCTCGGGATGTTGGCCTTGAGCTTGCAGTCGGCGTCGGAGATGTCGCTGCGGTGCATATGCTGGGCCTTGGCTCCCTGCTCGGTGAGGAAACCCTCCGCTATGCCGTTGGCGGAAAATACGGTGATTTTCTCAAATTCACCGGCTGTGGCGGCCTTTTCAAAATCAGTCCAGTCCACTTCCTTTACAGTGGAATTGTCCTGGAAATAATAGAGTCCGAAGAGACACAGCACTATGATGGCATACATCCAGTACATGTTGATCAACGGGCGCCGGTTATTGCGGTTGCCGCCCGGCTTCTGCGGCTGAAACATCTGCATTTGTGTGGGATCTTAATGAGAATGAATGGGGATGGGTCGCTAAATGGAGAGAGTTCAGTCGAGATTCGGAATTTCAGTGGAGGGGGCGTCTCCCCACAGGCTTTCGAGGTCGTAGAACTTCCTGGTGTCGGGGAGAAAAACGTGTATCATCGCCTCGCCGTAATCAAGCACTATCCACTGGCAGTTGCGGTAGCCGTCATAATGATATGGCTTGCGGCGTGCATCGGAGGCGAGACGCTCACGGATGTTGTCGGCTATGGCACCAACCTGGGCGGTGGAATTTCCCGTACAGATTATGAATTTTCCTGTGGAGGCACCCTCCATCCCGGAGAGGTCGATGATCGTGATGTCGCGCCCTTTGCGGTCCTGCACAGCATCGATCACGAGGTGCGTGAGATCCGTGTTCGCATCGGCTGTCTGATTCTTATCTTTTTCGGTCATTAGTGTCAAAATAGTTTTTAGGTTCAGACCATTCCGCGCTCCAGCGGGGAATGGCTCTGTTAGGTATAACAAAAATTGAGCCAAGTTTTCCCTTTATTAACGAAAAACCGGACTCAATTCTTGTTACTGACACTGTTTCGATCCTATCCGTATCTTCCGGGGGTGGAGCTTTATCAGGAGTTGTAGCGTTCTTCGATGATGTTCCAGTCCACGATGTCCCAGAGTTTGCGGAGATATTCCGCACGGACGTTCTTGTAGTCGATATAATATGCGTGCTCCCATACGTCAAAGGTCAGAAGGGGCTTCAGACCCGAGGTGATGGGGTTTCCGGCGTTGGGACCCTGCGTTATGAAGAGCTTGCCGTCGCCGTCGGAGCTGAGCCATACCCATCCCGAACCGAAAAGAGTGGCTCCGGCCTCCTCAAACATTCGCTTGAACTCCTCGAATCCTCCGAACTCGATGTCGATACGGTCACGCAGTCTCCCTCCGGGTTCCTTCTGCCCCACGGGAGAGAACTGGAAGAAGTAGAAGATATGGTTCCAGGCCTGAGAAGCGTTGTTGAACAGTTTGCCCTCGCTGTGAAGGATTATCTCCTCCAGGGTCTTGTCGGCGAACTCGGTCCCCTCGATCAGGGTGTTGAGGGTATCGATATAGGCCTTTTCATGCTTTCCGTAATGATATGCGATGGTTTCGGGAGAGATGACCGGGAGAAGGGCATCCGGTGCGTAGGGTAATCTTGGCTGTTCGAATTTCATAATCTTTTTGTTTTTTTGGGGGTGATGAGTAAGTGTTCTAATTTGACACTATTTATAAACCGACTTCCTTGCGTTCTCTGCGCTCGTATTTGGCGAGTTCAGAAACCCATTGGGCGGTTTCGACGGTTATGTCGGGGGCATCCGCTATGGCCGAGGAGACGGCCAGACCGCTGATTCCGGCGTCAAACAGAGGCGCGATGTCGTCAAAACGGATGTCACCGGCAGCTACGGTGGGAATCATTATCTCTTCATCATGCATGGCCTTGATGAGTGACCGGACTCCTTCCACCCCGAGTTCGGGCGCATCCGGATTGCCGGTATCCTTTCCTCTGAACGGAGTGAGAATCACACAGTCCACATCGAGGGAGCGCACCGCGCGGACATCCTCGATATTGTTGACTGAAACGGCCACTACAGCAGCCGCTCCCAGGAAGACGCGGGCTTTGGAGGGAAGCGTCTCGGATTTGAGGGAGAGGACTGCACCGCCCACATTGAGGGTCTTGGCTTCGTCCACATGGTCGGTGAGCAGGAGGAAGGCCTGTTTCTCGAGGCACGCGGGCATGATATCCTCAACTACTCCGGATATTTCGGCATCAGTAGCTCCGGGCATACGGATCTGGATCCAGTTGCCTCCTCCGGCCAGGACTCTCTTGACCTGCTCGGAAACGGGGACCTCGCTATTGTAATCTGTGATGAATTGCAGCATATTTTTCAGGAATTAGATTCTGGCTTTATAACGCTTTGGAGGCGGCGGAGGTTCTTACCCGATTTCCGATTTTTGAGCCTGGCGGGTGAGGAATCGCAGTCGGAGCATAGCTCCGGGCGGAAACTGCTTCGCGCAGACGGGGGCCGGGTGCGAATCGGCGAGGGGGGCCGTGTAAATCGGCGGGATGTGGTCAAGCTTCGGCGGGGAGGGCGGACCGGATTATTTCGCGGCAGTCGGCCATAAGTTTTTTTGTGTTGAAGCCCCTTTCGCCCGGATAGATAGGCTTGTGAATGGTGAGGGTGAGGCGCGTGGGAGTGACGTTGTAGGTGGTGCGGGGCATGGCTTTGAAGGAGCCGTCGATAGTGATGGGCACCACAGGGAGCTTGAACTCCGATGCGAGCATGAAAGCACCGCGCTTGAAGGGTATCATCTTGCCGTCCCATGTGCGTGAGCCTTCGGGGAATATTACCAAGGACATTCCGTCGCGCAGAGTCTTCTCCGATTCGGTAATGGTCTGCTTGATAGAGGCGATGTTGCTGTCGTCGACGAAGATGTGTCCGGCGCTTTTGCAGGCGTAACCGACAAGGAAGATTTTCTCAAGCTCTTTCTTCATGAGCCATTTGAAATTGTGGTTCAGGTATCCGTAGATCGCCCAGATGTCAAACGCTCCCTGATGGTTCGCCACGAAGACGTATGAAGTGGAGGGATCTATGTTCTCGCGTCCCTTGACCTTTACACGTACGCCCCAAAGGACGCAAACGCACTTCGACCAGATGTGTGCGGGCCAATAGCCTCCGAAATGGCGCGAAGTGACGGTGGTGAGGATGATGGTGACGAGTGCCGTCAAAATTGTCAGCACGAGGAGAATCGGTCCGGCTATAAGCCACTGGTATATTCTGAAAAGGTATATCATGATGTGAAACGGGGACTTAGTGGGTGTAAGAATTAATGCGCACATTTAGTCAAGTGCAAAATTAATAAAAAATTTGAAAAATACCTGTGGGGGGGGGGGGGGGGGGTGGGGGGGGGGGGGGGCCCCCCCCGGAGGTTTGGGGGGTGTGGGGGGGGGGGGGGGGTGGGGGGGTTAGGTTGTGGGTGTGGGGGGG
>CAMWLC010000020.1 GCA_947174995.1 uncultured Porphyromonadaceae bacterium | reverse complement strand
CCGCAGACCGATACCTCCCCCTCCCCTTCTTTGCCCCTTTCTCCTTTTTCCTTCCCTTTTCCCTTCCCTTCTCCCCCTCATCCTCTCCCCTTTCCAAGAGTGCCGAGGCGGCAGCCGAAGACCCGCTCCCCTTCTCCCCCGTCAGCATCGACTCCATATACCGATCCCGCTCAAGAGCCACTGTCACCTCAGCCCTCACAAGCCCCGCCTTATCCCGAGCCATCAGAGCAGCATCCTCCTCGCTGTTCCCCTCCGCCAGATAATACCGCGCCAACTCCCCCTCCAGTATCGCCCCAAGCATCTGAAGCTCACCCTCCATACGGTCAGCTATATCATCCGCCATCTCCACCCGCGCATCCATAAACGCCTCATACTGCCGGTATATCTCAGCAAACCGCTCCGAATACTCATCTATCGCCCTGTTCGCCGCCTCCGCCGCTGAATCACCCTCCCCCCTCTCTGACTGTGCCGAGGCGGCAGCCGAAGGCGAGGCGCCCTCTGACTGCCCCGTGGCCGAAGCCGAAGGCCCGGTCTCAAACAGACTCCGCTGCACCCATCGCCTCCCCGCTCCATCCCCCGGCTCATCGAAAAGACCCCCCATCTCATGCACCCTCAAATATGGACTCCCCTGATAACGTCCGTACGCCTCCCCGTCGAAATTATCCAAAATCGTCTCTATCGCCCTATTCAGCACATCAAACGCCGTCGTCCCCTCCTCTCCCGTGTCAAGCACGTCGATCCCGAACAGCCTCTTCACCCCGTTCACAAGCTGCCTCCACAGTCGCTTGGCCTTCAACGCCCTCCGGAACGCCGGATTCGCCATCTCCGCAACCATCTCATACTCATCCGTCAGCCCGTACATCGCGTTATCTCCAAGTTTGCTTTTGGCTTGAAGTTCCGCACGGAACTTGTCATTGTTGATCGCCTTGAACACTTCCTCGATGTCCCTGCATGCTTCTGCGATCTCACCCATGGCTTCGTGCTCACCTGCGTTTGCGCGTTTATAGCGGGCAAGCGCCCAGCACGTCACTGCGTGAATCGTCTCGTGCAGTATACACTGCGCCTTCTGCATATCCGACACACGCGGCGAATTAAAGCGATCCCTGTTAAGCTCGATCGCATTCTTCCCCGGAGCATAATGCGCCAGCACATTGTGACCCGAAAACTCATCCCCATCCCTCACCCTGAACTTCAACCCCTTGACCTGCGATGCTACCCCGAACACCCGCTCCGCAAGTGCATCTATCTCCTCACTTCCGGAGTCGAGGGTCTTGTAAATGTCCTTGAACTCCTCGATCGTCATGTCGCTCTTGATCTCATTCTCCACCTTACCCTCCGAGATGTTTGCAAGCTGTGTGGCCGTCTTGCCTGTTGCAGCCTCGATAAGCGAGCACACATGACCCATAATTTCCTGGGCCTCCTGAAACTGAGCCTCGTTACGGAGTCGCCCATCAAATTCCTCCTCGAAATCCTCCATGCTCATTTCCGAATACCTCTTGCATCCGGCCCAGTAATTGGCTATTTCTCCCAGATACACTCGCTCTCCAAGTTTCTTAAAGTCGATGGAAATTCCATTCCAGCGGGATGCGTACGGCTGCTCATTCGTCGGGATCAGATGCTTCTTGAAGCGAATATGCACCCCCTCGCGCGAAACCTGCACGTTTTTCGTGGTCGTACCACTCCATTTTCTTGAGGCCACCAGCTTACACCCGTTGAAGAAGCCAAGCTCACGCTTTACTCTCTTTACGGTCTTGGCCGTTCGGTCTACTTCTCGCTTCTCCACATCCTGCTCCCTGAGGTTCGCAAGCGTTTCCTCCACCGTCGTCCCCTCCTTGATATCCACAATCATTGGCTTCTTCGCAGCCTTGGCATCGGCTATGGATCGCTCAAGATTCTTGTCGATAACCACTACGCTCGCCTTCTTGCCAAACACATCGGCCGGAAGATTGACCACCGCACGTACCGTGCACCCATCGGAATGTTGCCGTTCCTCAAAGAACCTCAACACTCCGCTTACACCCTTTATCTCTTCGGTCGGGACAATCGCCAGCACACGTCCCGAATCCTCCGTGTGCTGGAGAGCCTTGCGGATATCGCGCATCCAGAACTTCACACTTCCCTCAGACCCCTCGGGCGTTTTAACCACAACGGCATCAGCCTTGTTGACAGTAGAAAACTCCGGGAAATTCTCGCCCAGTATTTTGCGGCCTCCCCCGCCGAGAAGGGCCGCCAGACGCGCGAGTTTTCCGGTATCGCTCTCAAGTGCAATCAACTTTGTGCTCGATGGAGCATATCGGGCCGCACTTCCTTCTCCTGCATAGCCTACAAGCACCGTCTCCCCGCGCTCTACACCAGCCCATTCCATAAGCTTGTAGCCGAGAGGATCCGGTATGGACCGCTCGTCGTAAGGAAGATCGACCTCATTGTCACGCCACTCTTTCCAGTTCCCCATGGCGTGGTCGAAGTCCGTTGCAGTCTGCGTCTGTCTGGAATCAACCATCTTTCCTCCCACCCCCTGGTAAGCCGAGACAGGTATGGTAGTCGAACCGAGTGCACCTCTCGTGATACTGTCGCGCAGACCGCGGCTCCTGTCACCCATGGCAAGATTTTCCGAGGTCTGACTTCGACCGTTGATTTTCATAGCGAAGTCATACAACTCCCGGTCTATTCCGAGGAGGGGATACTCGAAGATCGCATTGCTACGGTTTCCGACACGATAGATACGCCCCTCCGCCTGTATGAACTCGATCGGACTCTGTGGAAGCGCAAGCGACATCATCACTCTCTGACGCTTTCCTTCCGTGTCATGAAGCGAAATACCCTCCTTGCCGCTCTGCACCTGCACCACGATCACGTCCTGGTCAGAGTCTGAAATATTGAAATTGTCCACCGCGCTTTGTTTCTCATTCGCAGTGCGGTCACCGTTGAAGATTCCCACCCGCTTGCTCGTAAGCTTCGGCTCCGGAGGCACGCGCTTTCCCACCTCTATTGCAGCATCTCTTTTCTGTCTCCATTCCTCCAGCCTGCGCTTGTAGTCCTCGCGTTCCTCGTCTGTAACGAACTCATTAAGTATCAAGTCCTGAGGATAGGAATAATCAAGCGTGCGCTCCCAGGTTAGAAGAGGAGCATATTTCGCCGCAAACTCCGTCGCGGCACTCTTCAAGTTATTGTCATTGCTTGCCATAGCTCTGCCGAGGCCCTCCGCGAAGGGATTCATCACCCCTTGGTTTGACGACTTGCGGCGATGGAACACCACCACCTTCCTCCCCAGCGCGATGTGTTCCTTGATACGCGGTAGAGCATACCTGGTCTTGATTATCTCCCAAAAGGCCGTGGAGTAGTTGTAGTCGAGAAGTGTGGACTTGAACGCTGCCTGAAGCGGCCCGTTGCTTATCTCCCCCATCGCGGCGTTGAGCATGGTCGATTCCGGAAAATCAAAGCGTGGAAACGATCGGGAATAGTCGTATGCGGAGTCAAGCATCCTTCCCGACATGGTGTGCAGCTTGTCCTGAAGGTAATTGCTGAAATTTATCTCTTCTTCCTCCACCCCCTGCGGATCCGTAATCTGCCCCTCGCTCATCCTCGTCATATCTCCCTGACGGTTCCGCCGATGGCTCTTCCCGAAGTTCACGCGCAGGAATGTATTGCGCAGCTTCCTGCGATCATCCTCCCCTCCCTCGCCGTACGTGAAAATATACCCCTCCGCATAGTCCAGCGAGGCCGGAGTGTTGAAAGGTGTCGCACTCAGAAACACCGTCTTCGTCCCCTTTGATACCTCCTCCGCACGGCTCCTCTGCGAATCATCCGCATAAGCCTCATCTACCACCCTCTCCATCTCCCCGGAAAGTCCCCTCTCCCGCTCTTCAACCCTCTTCACCCACTCCTTAGCCTCAGTCTCATCCCGTATGCCGCTCTCCTCAAGCAGCTCCCTCTCTTTTTTGCTTAACAGACTCTCGGGCTTGCGTATGAGATTGAAAACCTCCTGTGCCCTCTCCAGCTCCCCCACAGCCTCACGATGCCGCTTTCCCAAATCACTCACCTCCACCTCCCGCTGCAACACCGCACGCGCATCCCGCGCCGCCACCAGATGATGCATCTCCGCAGTACTCCCCGCCACACCCTCCTGATTCTCCATCAGCTTGTGGCTCTCGTCATAGATCACAAGATCAAACTCATCCTCCAGCAAAGCATAATTCTGTCGCAGATTCGCATACTGCGTCACCACCACACCCTTCCCCTTGCTCTTCGTGTCTGCAAGCTGCGTCGCCTCTATCCCGAGATTCCGCGCATCCTTTATCCAGTCGCTTATCTTCGTGTCATTTACAGTCACGATCAGAATCCGACCCTTCCCTTGCTTGATAAACCGCTTCGCTATCCCCAGTCCCGTATAGGTCTTGCCCGTACCCGTACCATTCGTGAAAAGATAACCCTTGCCATACCCGTGCTCCCGGTCCGCGTGCTCCGGCTTGAAAAACTGTCGCTCCGCCTTCTCCACATCCTCTTGCTGCGCCGGCAGGAGGAAAGGAAGCGTCTCCCGTATATTGTCCAGGTCACACACCATTACCTTCCTCCCCTCCGCCTCGGCCTGAAGCTTGCGCTTCTCGGCTATCCCCATCTGCGCAAGCCTCCTCAGCTCCTCCCGCTCCAGCTCCGAAGCCCACTCCGAAATCCTCTTGCGCTCCCCGCGGTAACTCATCTTCATATCCCACGCCGAGCGGATGAACTCATCGGCCTGTTCATCCGTCAGATCCGTATGCGCCATCAGCAGCGAATCGAGATTCCTGTGCATCTCCCCTCTCCACCTCGCATACTTGTAATACCCCTTCATCACAAGACCGCACCCCAGCTTCGCCGTAGCCCCCAGGAACCGTGCCGCATTAACCCCCAGACCCGCCAAAAGCGTCGTCACATCATTCAGCTGTCCCGGCCTCGACATCCCCGGATTCCTGAATATATCCCTCAGGGTCGCCAGAGCATCATCTATCATCCCCTGCGCCGTCTCCTCCCCGCTCTTCTCCCCGGCTTCACCCTCTCTCCCTGACAGTGCCGAGGCGGAAGCCGAAGGAGAGCTGCTTTCTGACAGTGCCGGGGCGGAAGCCGAAGGCGAATGGCCCTCTAAGGCCGCAGAAGCCCCCGCTCCATCAGCTCGAGCATCCCCATTGCCCCCTCTCTTTCCTCCCGGCTTGCGTACATTACCTCCGCCGCCCCTAACTCTACCGCCTCCTCCAGGCTTTCCGCCTCCGGCACCCCCAGCATCCGTAGCGGCTCTCTCTCCCGAAGCGCCCGAAGCGCCCTCCTCTCCAGGAACAGACCCGCCACTTCGCGCACCATCCTCCCCGCTCTCTCCGCTTCCGGATACATCTCCTCCGCCATCTTCTCTATCCAGGCTGCCACTTCCGCTTCCTTCCTGTCCCGTTCCTCGCCCTTCAGGCTCAGCATCGGACTCAGCCAGCTGTGTGCCGTCTCCGTTTTCGCTACCTGCGCTCCTATCGTCTCCGGTATTCCTAACATACTCTTTTACTGTCTTATAACACATTTCACTCCACGGCGTGCGCTCCCCGCTGATATAGTCGCGCGCCCCGTATATAACACTCTCGTCAATCCCCAACGCTTCCGGATCAATACCATCAAGAACTTCCTCAGTCAGCTCACTGTCAGAACTTTTTGCTCCCTCGGCTTGTTTTTTATTTTGAGAGGCGGTCTTTCCGCTTCCATCATGCTCCCGTTCAGCAGGATATTGATGGGAATTGGGCCCATCCAGAAGAGACTGCTGGTCGGGGGTTATTTCGTCTGATGTATAGATCAATTCCTCTTGGTTAGTCAATCCTCCATCCTCACGTCTTCCAAACACAGTCGAAATGGCGTTGACCTCAAGATTACGCCCTGCATTCTTAACATCGACTCCAACTACTATATACTCCCCCTTATTATTCTTCAAGGTAGTATAGAGTCGGTAGCCGTCTTCTTTTCCTTTAAGTCTTGATATGCCGAAAGGATTTCTAACTGCTTCCGGAAGTCTTCTCCATTCTTCCTCACTAATGTCATGTGATCCGTCCTTGCCTATATGGCGGGCTATGACTCCATAGCGTATAGTGAATTTATCCCCCGTCAGTCCCAGTTCCTTCATGAAATCCGGTGTCTCTGCGACATCGAAAAATGAACGGTTGAATAGCTTTGCCGCTGCAGCCTTTCCCTTTTCATATAAGGTCCTGACTACATCAAGCAGGGTCGGTTTTCCTTCTACAGTCCCAGCTCCGTCTCCAGACTCGGAAGTCCCTTCTGCGCCCTCAGCTCGTTTTCCGCCGCGATCATTTCCGCCGCTTCCTTGCTCCCCCCGCGTGCCCGCTTGACCGTCGCCAGCCACATCAGAGCCTCCATTCTCTCCATTCTCTCCATTCTCATGTTTTTTATCGTTACTCTTTCCTAACGTTCCCGACGCCTCTTTTCGCGTGTCGGAAGCCGAGGGAATTACCGGCGATGCCTCGCCCGGAGCATACTCCACCCCAAGCACCAGCTTAACTGCTCCTGCAAATGTCCTGTCCTGCACCTCCACTTCCCCCGATTCCGTATCGAACAGTCCGGCCTCCTCCTCCCTCTCCTGCATCCAGTCAAGCATCTGCTTCAACACGGCGCGTGTCTCCTTCATGCTCGACCCCTTCATCATGGCGGCCAGACGCAAAGCGAAATTGGAATGGCGATTACGGTTGCTCACCGTCTCACCCTCCTCGTTAAACTCCGTCTGTGCCCTCCACATCTCCACTGCCTCAAGCGCATCCTTGAAATTCCTTGCCTCCTTGAACTGCGGTATGCTCCGCAGGGCGTAGAAGGACTTCACCGCCTCCTTGACGTGAGGCGTCAGCTTGTCCGCCTCCGCCGTCTTCGAATCACGCCATATCTGCGACAGCACCGCACTCTGCGCCTTGGCTGGAAGGGCACCGAACATCTCCCCGAACTCCCTGCTCTCTCCGGCAAAAAAAGTCCGCTTGATGAATTTCTCCATATCCTCCACACCCTCGTCGCTGAGGGTCCCGTCGCTGCTCACGGCTGTGGAATACTGCCGGTCATCTATCTTGCCCATATCGCGCAGATACTTCAGAGCCTCAAGACCGTTGCGGCGGATAAGGGAGCGTAACGAGTCCCCCTCCTCGCTCTCATCCGTCAGAAGAGTGTCCATGAATCGCCCCATCTTGTCCCCTATTCCGTTGGCAAGCCTGTCAGCATCAATTCGGTCGCTGCCTCCTGTCTCGCGTGAGTTGCCCGTGTCCTGACCCAACTCTATGGCCATCGCATCGTCCACATCCACCATATTCACGAGTACAGGCTCCTTCATCGAAGATATCGCCTGTGCCTGTTCAGGCGTGAAGCCGAACTCTTTAGCATGTTCGTGGAGATAATCGCGGTAGCGTTTCCGTGCCTCAGGCTCGTTGGAATACATATAGCGCAGCGTCGCCATGCGGTGATTCCCCTGGATAGTCTCGCCTCGGCTGTTCACGGTCGGCGCCCCGCGGAAAGGATCCACCATGTCACGCGAGTCCGTTATCAAGGCCGGATCCATCTCTTTCGCATGCTTGCGCTCGGCCAGTATGCTCTCCGTATCCGTGCGGTCCTTCGGCTGCGCTTCGTCGATGAAGAAGAGCGGATTCCGCATCCCCTCGGTATGGCTCGCCTGACCTTGCGCCGCCTCGATCACTACCAGGCGACCCTTCGGCCGGTGCCCCTTCCTCTTCTCATTGAAATCCACGGTCACCTCCTTACCCTCCAATTTGTCCGCGATGGGTTCCTGACGGATATAGATCGTGGAGCCAACGCGCCGCTTGCCCCTCTTTCGAGCATCCTCCGGCGTATCATGTGACATTTCCGGGATTCCGTCGCGCTCCTCCTTCTCCCTGCGCAGTCTCTCCGCCTCCGCTTTAGCCTCGGCATCGCGCCGCTCCCTCTCCTGACGCTCCATCTCGGCCCGCTCGGCTCTTGCCTGTTCTTCCTGCGCTCTCCGCTCCTCGTCTTTCATGCGGGCTTCCTCGTTGCGGATTGCATCGGCCTCTGCCTGTCTCCGCTGCTTGGTGGAAGACATACGCTTCCAATGGTCGATGCTCCTGCGGATATCGTCCATTGCCTTTTTCTTATCCTTTTCAGCCTCTATCTTCTCCCTGGTCGATAGCCCGGCTTTCGGTTTCTGCTTCTCAAGTTTCTTCAGCGCCTCCTCTCGCTCGGCTATCTCCTGCGCTATGACGTTCTGCGCTATCTGCTCGTCCTCGGTCTCCTCCATGAGTGCGTCCCATGCGGTCTCCGGCTCTGCCTGTTCATATATGGGGTCTCCCTTTTCATCGGTAGGGATTTGGGAGAGGGCTGAGGGCTGAGGCTCTTCGGGCGCAAGCATTGCCTCCACCTCTGCCGCATCAGGGGAAGGAATATCTATCACTCCATCATTTGAGACCGCTTCGGGAACGCCTTGACCCCCGTTTTCGGCATTTCCCTCAGTATTGAGAACGATTTCGCCACTTTCGGGAACGCCGGGGTCTGCCTCCTGCTGAGGCGTGTCGGCGCGTCTGAGGACAGGATGATCCACATAAAGGTAGCCGTCCTCCCAATGTATGTTGAACTTTGATAGTCCGAGAGCTTCCATATAGGGGATAAGACGTGCAGCAGCTTCCTTATATTCCTCGCTCGATACTCTTGCAGGGTCTATGCTTCCCGGCTCATAGTCGGAAAGTCCAAGCTCGTTTTCACGTGCCATCATGTTTATCATTACTTCTGTGGTAATGATATTCCCCTGCTCGTCATACTGTAGCTCATAGCCATGCTTCAGTTGGTTGGCAAGGTTGCGGAGTCCGTCTGTGGAGACGCTTGTGTGTTCGGTCAGCTCATGACCTGCGGGCAGGAGTTCCTGCGCAGTCTGCATCATGTCCCGATGGTTCTCTCTCAGTCCGCTGCCGTTCTGAAACTTCGCGCTCCATCGGTTTGTGGGCTGTTCCTGCTCGTCATACTCGCGGAAATATCCTACATAGTTGTTGTCATCAATGGCAGAAATGACAATGGCGTCATTCCCCTGCTCGTCTTGATAGAGTATGCCCCCTGTGCCTCTCTCGCTCTCTATGTAGCGTGATGCGGTGGTGTTGAAGCCATAATAGGGCATTTCCCAATTGTCGGGCAGAAGGGAGCGGTCGCGGTTAGGGTTGCTCAGTCCTGTCTCGTCTGCCTGTCGCTCCGCTTCATCGGCGGCGGCTCGCTCTGTGGCTCTCTCATCAGCGAATTGCGCTACCCTTTGGTCGTTGGCAGCGTCCACCCACTGCTGGAGGTCTGACGTGGCTACAGTCTGAATAGTGCCGTCCGGATACTGAATGTCCACATAGCCGTCAAGGGGCATTCCCTCTTCGTCTGCGGTCTGTCCGAGTATGGTTATAGGCTCTTGGTTGCCGTCAAGGTCGAGGACGGAATATGATTCGCCGGGGGCGAAGGAAAGAACGCCGTCAATGTTGTTGGCGGCTGCTTGGGCTATCTCCTGTGTGATTTGGTTTCTTGCCGCCTCTTTCTCGCTCTCCGCGTCAATGCCGTCTCCGACATTGAGGACTTGCGAGGGGTCGGCAAACTCTATCTTCCCGGTCTCTGCATCGCGGATGATGATGCTCTCGCTCGAGTTCTCGGTGTCAACTCCTGAGCCATCCTCATACATGGAGACGGTGCCGTTCACGATATAGACTGCCCTGTCGTCAATCTTCATGGTGGCGGGCTGTATCATGCCTGTCTCCCTGTTGACCCGGCTGTCGATCATGGCGTCACTTTGGGTTATGCGTCCGTCCATATCGTCACGCACACGCTGTATCATGCCGTCATAGACCTGCTTGGCGTTGACATAATCGGCGGCTATGCGTCTAAGTTCGGGGTCGGCTGTGCGGGAGAGTGCGCCTATGGGGTCTGCGTCATACTCCTGCACCATATCATCGGAGAGGGCAGAGGCGAGACGCTGACGCTGTAAGTCGAGCATTCTCTTAGCATCGTTCATTTCCTGCGGAGTGGTGGCGGCATATCCGTCCATGTAGCTTTCATTGGCTGCGGCTTCCTCCGCTGTCTGTTCCCCTCCGCGCTGACGTGCTACGCTTGCAAGGTTGAAGCCTCGGAGGTTGAGGGAGGCTTCCATATAGTTCATGGCTGCGTCTATCTGTTCCGGGGTCAATGACGTGTCGGTGATGATTGATTCAGCCATTGCGCCTATGTCGGCATTGGTGGTGTTGTCAATTCTGTCTCTCCAGCCCTCCCACACTTCGGGAGTGAAGATCTCGGCGGCTCTTGTGTCGGTCTTGTTGACCTTATGCTTCATTGAGCCGTAGGCGGCGGCAGAGAGCGTGTACTTACCTGCGCCCATAAGTCCCATTGAGAGTGCCATGCCTCCCCAAATGTCACCATGAAATTGACCGTCAAGGAAAAGGTTGGTGCGTGATCCGTCCGGATTCTGCTTGTAGGCATCGTCAAGATTGAGCATCGTGCGCCACATTTGACCGTAATATTCCTCTCCGACCTCGCCGAAGTAGTCAGACACTCCGAGTTGGTTGAGGTGCTTTTGCATAGTCCCGGCTATCCCTGCAAGCTCGCTGCTGCTTGCCTTGGCAAGTATGCCGCTGAGTCGCTTCGCCCCGAAGGTATCTGCAATCTTGCTTAGGGTGTTCAGTGACAGGACACCCTCAAGATGAGTGCCGAACATTTCGGAGTAGTTCTCGATGATGGCGTTGGCTTCCCCTTGCCAAATCGCGCTGCCCCACGTCTTATCATTGGAGAAGTCATAAGTGCCGTCCTCACGAACGACAACATCGCCCAGCTTGCGGTCTATGATGTCTGAGGCGGTCTTCATGCCCTGCACTGTGTTAGTCATGAGCGGGGCGCGGTAGAGCAAATCTTCCGGCATTGCGCCGAGAGCCTTGACGGTCCACTGTGCCGCCTTGTTTCGTGCTACCTTCGGGGCGGCACTGCGGAGGGTCTTTAGCAATGCCGCGTCAATGGTGCGCGTCACTGCCGATGTTCCGCTGTTCGACCCTCCCATAAGGGCGAAGTCAAGCATGAAGGGGAGCATTTCGCCTGTCATGACACCTGCCCGGTTCCAAAATGAATCGTTCTGCCCATAAGCGGCTTGTGCTGCCTGTGCCTCGGCTGTCTGCTCAAGCATGGTTTGTTGGGCGGCTTTCTGTGCCTCGGTCTTGGGCAGGGCTTTCGGTGTGGGCTTGGAGGCATCGAGCATTGTCATGGCGTCCAATAGTCCGCTGTAGCCGAAATCCCACGTCTTTATATCGCCTACGACTTCGCCGAAGCCTCGCCAAAAGCCTACGTCCTTGCCCTGCTGACGGTCATTCTCATGCTGTAGGGTCTGCACTCGCTTCTCCGCTTGGTGTATGGCGGCTGTCAATGCCCTGTACTCTTGATCTCCCTCGATTGAGGGTCGGTATGTTCCTGCGGCAAGGACGGCGGCAAGAGGGGCTTTGTTCTTTTTGTAGTCATCTGCCCATTCTGCTTCTATGGCTTTGACACGCTCATCCCTCTTGCGGTGGAGGTCCTGTAGGTCTCGACCTGCCCTGCGGAGTTGCCCGGCTACGGTCATGTTGTCTACATACTCGTTGAAGGCGCGTGTCTCGCGCTCTGCCATCGCTTTGTCAGCGGTTGCTGTGCCTGTCGGGGTCAGATAGGTCTGCTCGACTGCACCGGATTTGGGATTGACTTTCACTTTCCCCTTGACAGGTGCGCCTGTGATACCTCCTCCGCCTCGGTAGTAGTCCATGGTGTTCTGCGATCTCTCCAACATCGCGTCAGTCGAAGCCTTGAATTGGTCTACCTGCGACTGAATGGAATGAGCCATGAACGCCTTTTGCATCGGCGTGGGTTGCCACGTCTGCCGTTTCTTGGGTTGGGTTGCAGGTTTTTCGGGCTTTACGTCCTCAACAGGTGTAGCAGGAGTGGACGAGGGCGCGGCTGTCTGTGTGCCTCCACCGACAAGAGAGGAAAACTCGTCAATGTCCTTGCCGACATTCAGCCCGGATTTAGTGGCGGTTTCATAAGCCCATTTGCGAGAATCGGCATTGGAGCGCATGAGGCTGTCAAACTCATTCACGTCCTTGCCGACATTGTAACCCTTGCCTTTGAGCTGATCATAAAGCCATTTGGTACTTTCGTTAGCCATAGTCTATATTATTTGACACCGGGCATGGTGTTGGCTGAGCCTACGTTTCCACCTATGCCGGGCATTGTGTTGTTATTCTGTGATGCTTTCTTTCTCTTTGCCGCCTCGCGCTCTATGTCTGCGGCTATGTCCTTCACGTCACGTTTGACCTTGCGCGTCTTCTTAGGCACACGCTCCCTGGTCTTGGTCTTGGAGTTGTACTGTGACCCCCATTCGGTGACCTCTTCAACGGTTATTGGCACTCCATAGTCGGGAGCGAGACGCATGACGGTACGGTCGTAGTCCTTATCATCGCCGAAGTGCATAGGCTCATCGTCCTCAAGTTGCAGCGTGGGTCCATGCTTGCCTCCGCTACCTCCACCGTTGTTGTAATAGTTCGCCCTTGCGTATGATGCGGTAGCGTTGGCGCGTGAAGCTCCTGCGGCTGCATCCTTCTGTCGGATACCTGCGCGGAGGTCGTCTTGCTTCAGTTGCTCCGTACCCTCGGCAAATTGGGCGGCAATGCGCTCCTGTTCTGCCTTATGCTCGGCTGCTGTGATTTGGTGACGCTTCAACTGCTCGTTGAGATCGGCAAGAGCCTTATCCCTTGCCTCCTTGACCTTATACCTCTCATCGGCAATCTTCTCACGCTCGATTGTGTGCCTCCAATTTCGATCCTCGCGGTCTTTGGATTCATCCATTGCCATGGCTCGCATATAGCCGTCAGAGTATGCCCTGCGGTTCGCCTCGCGCTCCTGCCTCAACTTATCCCACCTGTCTTTGGTAGTCGCTGACATTCCTTTGGAGGGGTCATAGGCATTGGGGGCGTACTGAGAGGTAAACCAAAGATTGGAGAGAGCGGAAATACTGTCTCCAACTGCGGCAAGGGCAGCCTCGCCCTTCTCGCGCTTCTCCCTCCTGGCCTTTTCTTCGGCACTCTCCGGTCTTTCGGGATTGAGCATCTTGAACATTTCAACATAGCTCATCTGAGGCTGTTCCGCTGGCTGTGGGGCTTCTCCGGGCTTGCCGACAACCTTTGTAGCGTCTACACCCGGAGCTTGTTGCGCCCGTGGAGGCGTGGCGGGCTTCTGTGTCTGTGCTACAGGTTGAGAGCCTATTCCGGCATAACCCGAGCCTCCGCCTAAAATATCATCTATTGCCGCCATGTTACATGATACCTGCTATGTTCGCACCTGCCTGAGCCACTCCCTGGATCGCCTGAGAGACACCTGCCGCCTTCTGTCTCTCAAGGTCGTTGAGTTGAGATTGCAGGGCCTCGTCTTTCGCCTGATACTGTTGCTCGATAGCGTCCTTCCTGCGGTCGCCGTTGATGGCAATAGCGGCGGTTGCCTCCGCGATGGCCTGATTATTAGCAGCCTTCGATGCAGCCAAGCTCTCCTCCGTCCCTCCGGTTACCGCCTGAATACCCGCCGCCTGTCGGTTTCGCTCCCGGATTCCCTGCTCAACTCGATTGACCGCCGCAACTGCGTCCGCTCTCTGTGTAGCGTCCTCATTATAGCGGCGGTCATACCAATCCCTGTTGGATGACCGCTGTTCTTTGAGGTTATTCTGCACGTTTTTCATCGCCTTGGACGCTGCAATGCCGCCGAAGATACCGCCAACTGCACTAAGTCCTGCGCCTATCGCGCCTCCTAAAAGTCCCATATTTATGATGATAAGAAGTTGAAGATAATACCACGGGGCAAATCTAACTCATTATCTTTGCATTGATATTTTATCTTTAACCGCACGTACATCCAAAAACTAAATTAAACTACTTTAGTATGGCAAGGCAGAAAAACGACGGCAGAGGCCGTATGGGCGGCCGACAGAAAGGCACCCCCAACAAGACCACCTCCAACCTGCGCGAAATCCTCGCGGAGCAGTGGAAGGCATACCACGAGAGCGGACAATTCGCCGATGATCTTCAGAAGCTCGACCCTCAGGCACGTGCCATCATCATGGAGAAATACGTCGCCTATCTTGCGCCTAAGATGAAGTCCGTAGACCTTGCTGTAACCGGTGATGTCAATGTCAAGACAATCGAGGAACGCCTCGCCGAACTCACCGGGGAAGATGAGGTGGAGTAAAAACAGGATTGATCTACTTTTCTACTTTTAGAAAATTCTCAGAAACCGAACCGTAACCAAACCGTAACCAAAACCGAACCAAACGTTAACCTACGCACGCGCGCGCGTTTGATGTAGATTGTAGATGTAGAAGAAAATATCTATTCAAAGATATTTTCTATAGATGTAGATGTAGATGTAGAAAAAAAGAAAAATCGTCAATAACAACGGCGGAGAAAAAACGGCGTGAAAAATTGTTTTTTGATCACTACGTCACGTACAGGGGAAAAAATCCCCTTCCACCGCAAGCACACCCATCCCGCACAAATCGCATAGGGAGACCCGGGGGCCGGCGCGAAAATCAGAAAAACAAACGGCACCGAACACGAAAATCAGAAAAATCAGCCCCATCCGACACCTCCGCGCACCCCGAAAAAAATATATCCCTGAAACTCAGCAAAGTGCGGAACCGGCCGGAAGAAATCACCCGGAAAATTTGGAAACCGCCCCCGGGAAGCATTAACTTTGCACCACGAGAATCCTCTTGGCCGGCCAGCCAACCCCATCCCCAACTCCCCAGCCGGCCTTGGGGATTCTTTTTATCAACACCCCAATTATTATTCTCCTTGCAATGCGTGTAACACGAGCTGGAATGTGTTACAATCCGTGTTACAATCCGTGTTACAAAATTCGGTCAAATATTACATTTCGTGTTACACTTTTCGAAGGATCTCTAACTCATTGACAGCTATAAAAAACCCCGTTTTTTCGACATTAATATTAAATGTTAAATGTTGAATATCAAATGTTTAACAATGCTTGTAAATCCCTGAAAACAAACGAGAGGGCCGCTTCCACGACGGCCCTCTCTCGATTCCACTATAAACTATATCTAACTAAACTTAAAACCGCATTCAACCTTTCTCGCGAAACCTTGAATACTTATCCATATTGCTTTCTTGTCTCTTGCTTTCTTTGTTTTCGCTTTTGTATCTTGTAAACACGGTCAATGCGGTTTTAGTTTGCAGGTTAACATCCCTTTAATTTCTTACAACATTCGTTAACATTGACCCTCCTCCCGCAGTGCTACTTACGCATCAGTTTCACGGTGCTGACATTCCCCCTTTCGTCAGTCAGCGTGAGCAGCAAGATTCCGGCTGCGGCATCGGGATACAAGGAGATTTCCTGTCCGTCACGTAAGTCAAGGGTGTGGACGAGCAAGATCTTTCCCGATGTGTCGGTCAGGGTAATGGTCCATCGTCCGGCTCGGGACATCCTGATGTGTACCGCATCCTCGAATACCCGTGGCCACACTTCCGGGACACCCTCCTCCGGACCGGATACTGCGGAAATTTCGGGGATGATGGAAGAGCTGTCAGTGCCGAACTCATTGCTTGCGGTAAGTTCGATGCGGCATCCGGGGTGCGCTTCTACCTCAGCCCGAAGCAGCAGTTTGCCTGCATCCTCCTCACGCTGCGTTGATAAAAGTCTGCCGCCATACACACGCCACCGCACATCCGTGGCCAGGGGAAAGTCTTCTCCGAAATCCATCGGAGGACCTGCGGTGTATTCGCTCCGGGGACGGTAAAGTTCGCCTACACCCTCCACGCCCGTGTCCCGGTAGGCCACCGGTGCCATGATGCTGTCCGAGGAGGTGTCGGCCATGATACGCCCTGCAGTCTCTTCGTCTGTCACGGGGTCGGAGTGAAATTTCATGCACGCCACGCTCCCTTCCATTGCTACGGCGCCATGCACATATCCTCCGACTTCGCCTACATTTCCGGGTCGCCAGGACTTCAGGC
Source organism: uncultured Porphyromonadaceae bacterium (assembly GCA_947174995.1). Taxonomy (GTDB): domain Bacteria; phylum Bacteroidota; class Bacteroidia; order Bacteroidales; family Muribaculaceae; genus Lepagella. The sequence continues at coordinate 30,978 of CAMWLC010000020.1, read as the reverse complement.
GCTTCTCAAAGGGCATTTCATCGCCCGTGACGGTAGTGCGTCCTCTGACGCGCCTGACAGGTTTCCGTTCCTTGCCGTCAAGATACCACCGCGGCCTCACACCTCCGGCTTCATCCGTCTCGAAGGTGTATATCATATGATGCCACTCCCCGGGATACAGCCGGGTGTCGGGAGTTTCGTCGAAATAATACACTGCGTCGCCTCCTGCGCTTCCGGTCAGGACAAAGGCGGACGTGGTCCCGTCGGCGGATATGGTGTGGCGAAATGATCCGAAATGATTGTCTGACCATACGTCCGAGCGGTCACGCACCGTGAAGAGAGTTCTCGGGACAGTGTCGGCCGGAGCATCCGGCCTTATCATGAAGCTCACGCTGTGAGGAGCCATGCTTCTGACGATTCCTGCATCGGCGTATGTAAAACCATACCCGCACTCCCCTATTCTCACGCCGCGCGAGCGTGTGGTGGAGGGTACATCCGCCACGGCCTCGACGCTCAGTGTGCCATCCGTTGCCGCAGAGGTAACGCTGAGGGACTCTATGACCGGGGGCGCGCCATATTCGCGCTCAAAACCGGGTGCGGGAATCTCTTGGACCGGAGGTCCGGGGTCAAACACCGGGGCTACGGAAAGCGGGCCGCTCCACGATACGGGTGACTCGGTGTGTCCGTCAAGACCGACAGCGGCCACACCCATTTCCAACGCAGCATCCGGACGTTCCCACTCTCCCGGAATTCCGTAAAGCAGTGCGGCCCATACACTCGTCATGCCGCGCAATTGCGGCTCACCTCCGGGCTGCCTGGCATACAGGTTGAAACGCGACACCCCGTGGTCCAGGTTATAGGGGCCTTTCGTGGACTCATCGGGCATATTGAATATGATTTTTCCTACGGCCCCTCCCGGCCCGGCTTCCATCACTTCCGCCCTCTCTATCACCGGAGCGGCCGGAATATCCCGGTATCCCCCCGGCCTCGTCAGCTCGATGTTTCCCAAGCGTATATCAAGTTCCTCTGCATCGGTGAAGCGTAGTCCCATCATGGCGAGTGTTTTGCCGGAAAGGAATTCCGTGCCTTCAGTGAGACCCGGATAGAGGGTGAACCGTTGCCAATCGGCTGTGCCCTCCGTCACGTCAAGAGGAACTTCCACAGGTTCAGACTCGTGGTCTTCGGCACAGAGCACGAGAGAGATACGTCCGGCCCCTGCAACGTGCTTGAGACACACGGAAAGTTGATCTCCCCGGCCAATCCCGAACTGAGTCTTGAAAAGATGCAGCCATTCATTGGCTGCCGAACCGTATATCCTCACCGAGCTGCCTCCCGTCCAGGCATCGTCATGGGTATATTCGGCTTCCATGCCCTCGACCGGCACCCTCCCGCCATCCCGGCCAAGCCACTCTCCGGCCCACCACCATGTCCAGGTGGGGAGGTAATCCTGCGCTCCGAGGTCATACCATTGCGAGTCATGGCAGCACATTCCCTCCTTGTTGAGAAACATACCGTTCCCCAGGCAGAAGGATGTAATGAAGGGGCGCTCCGAGAGATCCCATGACAAGGGGCTGCGGGCGGTCATCATGGATGACATCCCCGGGAAATCATCATTTCCGGGACCGTAAGCAATATTTTCACCCCCATTTCGGCGCGAGGTGAGGGGGTTGCGGGTCCCTCCGCAAAACCATCGCTCGATACCCGAAAGATAATGACGCTGCCGCCCCTCTGCACTACCTCCACATTCCCCCCTGCTCTCCCAGAACATATTGGCGGAATGTGCTCCCCAGAGCCCTATGGAGAGGGGATAGCGCCGCAGCAGAGACCACAATCCGCGCGAGAGGTCATGCGGCTCGCGCCCCTGCATGTTTATCCCGCAATAGAGGTCGAGGGGGGTACGTCCCATCTCGCGGGCATACTCCACGCTCCTTTCGAGCGTCTCGGGATAATTCCAGTTATAATTGAAAAACAGCGATGTGCGGACATCGCCTCCGCCGCCCCATATTTCATCGTTGTGCGTCCCCAGTCCGAGGTCAAACATCGGATATCCGAACTCGGAAGTGCCGTCATACCATATAATCTCCTTGAGCGGGGAGGCCATGAGTGTCCGAAGTTCGCCATGCCATCGGCCAAGTGACGCTATAAGGGAGGGGTCGGCTGTAAACTCCGAATTGTATCCTATCCCGTCAAGACCGCATCTGTTAAGCCATGCGGCCATTTTCTCAGCACCCGAGCCGGCGGCCTCACGCAATGCCCTCTCCCATTCCGGGGAAATGGGACCGAAGGGAATTGCCGCCACAGCGCTTACGGCCACACCGTTGCGGTGTGCCGCATCCATGAGTCCGGCGGGCACACAGGCCGGCGGCATATTCCAGACACCGTAGTGAGTGACGTAGCTCCACTGCGTGAAGGTCTCGCTGTCGAAATTCCCTCCGGGAAGCGCGGGGTGGGTTTCATCTCCGGCTGGCACCCAGAAGATCAGTTTCTTATCCGACTCCTCGTCAAGCGTGGGATCGATTTGCGTGGCCTGATTGCGAAATCGCGCGGCGGGACACACGCGAGATATGAAGAAATTCTCGTCCTCACACCAGGGTGTGCCCGGTGTCCAATCCCCGAGAGCGAGCAGGAAATCCGCACCCGAGGGTCCGGGGTCGACAAAGGGGGTTGTCCCCCCAAGGGCAAACGGCACCACGGCGGGGAAGAGGAAGGCGGTGATTCTACTCACGCGGCGGAGAGTCCGACTGCACATCGTATTTACCTGAACTGATTGATTTCGGGCATATACTCGAATCCCGCGCTTGCCAGTCGTGCCGTCAGGTCATCGCGGCTGATGCTCTCCGCCTCGCACAGGGCATCGAGAGAGGGGTACTGATCGCGCAGGCGCGTGTTGATCACGCTGAGCAACATGAAGGGGTCTTCGGGAAGATTTGCCATTGTTTCGGAATTTTTTGTTAACTTTGTGGAGAAAACCAAACTTATGAATAAACGACTCCTCACATTGCTATATTATATCCTCCTCTGCTGCATTTCGGCCATGGGGTGCACCTCCGCGATCATAAGCGCGGATGCCTCGCGCTACGGGCGTCCGATGCTGTGGAAACACCGCGACACCTCCACCGTGGACAACAAGGTGGAATACGTCGCGGCCAAGAAGGGGGAACACTCCTACGTGGCTCTCTTCAACGCTTCTGACCGCGACCTCAAGGAGGCCTGGGCGGGGATGAACGATGTTGGCTTCGCGGTGATGAACACCGCCTCATACAATATCAAGGATGACGCTGTGCCCGAAAAGGAGATGGACCGAGAGGGGCTGCTGATGACGATAGCCCTGCGCTCCTGCCGCACGGTGGATGATTTCGCACGTCTGCTCGAGACCCTCCCCCGCCCGATGGGCGTGGAGGCGAATTTCGGAGTGATCGATGCCGAGGGCAACGGAGCCTTCTTCGAGACCAACAATCACTCCTACAAGCGTTTCAATCTCTCCGAGGCCCCCTCCGGGGTACTCATACGCACCAATTACAGCCACGCCGGTCGCCCCGAGGAGGGCTACGGCTATGTGCGCGAGCGCAATGCGGAGCTCCTCATTCTCCCCATGGCGCAAAAAGGGGACCTGACGCCGGAATTTCTCACCGAGGAGGTGAGCCGCACCTTTCTCAATTCCCAGATAGGATGCGACTACACCGACGGCTCCCAGCGATGGGTGATAGACCAGGATTTCATACCCCGCTTCAAGTCCACGGCCACCATCGTCATCGAGGGATGCGAGCCGGTACGCGACGCCTCCGCCCTCATTCCCGGTTCACTCAGGGACGAGTACATAATGTGGACAGGACTCGGCTATCCCCCCGTGTCGGAGATTCTCCCGGTGTGGTGCGCCCCCGGAGGAGTACCCGACCAGCTGCGGGGCACGGCCCCCGGCGGCCATGCGCCGATGTCCGACCTTGCCAAGCGGCGTCGCGGCGAAGTGTTTCCACGCGACTACGACAACGGCGACAAATACATTGACATGCAGCGTCTTGTCAATGACGAGGGCACCGGCTATCTCCAGACCCTTCCCGCACTTAACCGCGCCACTTATGAACGCATCCGCTCCTCACGCCGACGCAAGTAATCCGGCAACGATCTCCTCCGCTTCGCAAACCACATCGCGCTTCCGTGTCCCCTCCTCGCAGGTCATATCCGCGCTGGCCATGCGCCACGGTCCGCTGTGGGGGAGCATCTGCGCCATCCCCGTGGTGGGGGCCTTAATCCTGGGATTCCTCCTGGACACGCGCTTCTTCATCCTCGCTCTCATGGTGCTCATGATATTCGTGCCTCTTGTGGCCGCTTTTCTCTATTTCGACCACGGTCTGCGCCAGGCCACGGCCCTCAACACCGTGGACCATTCGCTCTGCCTCTCCCCGCAGGGCATGGTGGTGACGGTATATCCTCCCGAGCGGAAGAGCTCCGATTCCGATGTGCTTGACCCCGAGGCCTTCAGGCGGGAAGCTGAAACCCCGCAACCCGCTCAGCGGGACATTCTGATACCCTACTCCGATTTCTCCCCATACACCGTGGGACTCACCTCCCTGATACTTCCCGCAGGTGCCCGGGGACTCCTGCTGATTCCTTCGGGAGCCTTCAAATCTCCCGCATCCCTGGCTGGATTCGCCGAAATACTCTCCGCCCGATGCGGCTGGACAATAAACGCCGGGGCTTAACAAGAACTACTTAATCATGGAACTTCTCAAAGACAAAGATCGCAAATACTCCTTCATCATGGACATGGAGGTGCGCGACTACGAGCTCGACTGCGAGCAGATAGTCAACAATGCCAACTATCTTCACTACATGGAGCACACCCGCCACAAATTCTGTCAGGCGGCCGGCCTCTCCTTCTCCGAGATGCATCGCCGGGGGCTCGACGGCGTGGTGCGCAAATGCGAGATAGAATATCTCTCCTCCCTTCGCGGTGGAGACACTTTTCTGAGCTGCCTGAGCATAGAGCGCAAGGGTCCCCGGTTCATATTCCATCAGGAAATACTCCGTCCCGACGGCGAGACGGTGGTGAAGGCCCTCATCACGGTGGTCATCCTCAAGGATGGCAAGCTCTCCAAGGGTGACGAAGTGGCCCGGGTATTCAAGGATTATCTCTGATCGTGACCATGCTGCGCCGCATAGCTCTCTCCATGATGAAGGGTGTCACCCCCGCCGTGGTGAGCCGGATGACGGAAATTGGAATTTCCGTCGATGATTTCTTCACCCTCTCCACGGCCGAGCTTTCCGACATGATGCACCTGCGCGGCGCCTCCCGACTCCAGGAGCATTTCCGCGACGAGGCCCTGGAGAGGGCACGGACCGAGTGCCGGTTTGTGGAGAATCATTCCATTCGTGTGCACTCTCTTGCCGACGACACCTATCCCCTCCCCCTGGCCGAATCCGAGAGGGCCCCGATCGCCCTGTACGGCATCGGGGAGTGTCCCCTCGATGCCCCGCGCTCCCTGAGCATCGTGGGTACACGCCGCTGCACGGCCTACGGCGCCGGATTCGTCAGCAAGCTGGTGGAGGACCTGGCGGTCTACTTTCCCGACCTGGTGATAATCAGCGGCCTTGCCTACGGCATCGACCGCGAGGCCCACGAGGCGGCATTGCGCCATGGACTTCGCACCATAGCCGTGGTGGCACACGGACTGGACAAGGTATACCCCGCCGCACACCGCGACCTCGCGGCCCGCATAGTGCGATCCGGAGGCGCGATAGTGTCGGAATATCCGTCGGGCACACCCCCGATGCCGGGAAATTTCCTGGAACGCAACCGTATCGTGGCCCTGCTTCCGGCCGGAGTGATCGTGGCCGAGAGCGACATAAAGGGGGGCTCGATGTCCACGGCTGCCACGGCCCACTCCTACAGCCGCGAGGTGATGGCCCTTCCCGGACGTGTCGGCGACAGCCGGAGCGCCGGATGCAATCATCTGATACGCACCCACCGGGCCTCGCTCGTGACATCGGCAGCCGATGTCATGGAGACTCTCGGCTGGCAACCGGAGGGTCTGAATATCAATCACACCGGGCGCAACCTGTTTCCCGAACTGGAGGGAGACACGGCCCGTGTCTACGAATTGCTGCGCTTCGAGAGGGATCCCGTTCCATTCGACGAACTCCATGCCCGGCTCGGCCTTCCGGTGCATACCCTCACGGCCCTGCTCGGCGAAATGGAATTCGACGGCCTCGTCACGCGCCATCCCGGCAACCGCTTCTCGGCCCTGGGATGACGTAGCACGCCATGCGTACCGGATGACGTCACCAGGTCAGCGGGAAACGCTCTATGTCCTCCTCGACGAGGTTGGCTCCCTGCTGCACCTCGATGAAGGTGAGCGGCGTGCGGGCACGCAGGGCGTGCATCATCCCCACGGGGATGTGTATCACGTCGCCGCGTCTCACCGGGCGCCTCTCTCCGTCGAGGATGATTTCACCCTCCCCGTCGATAAAGGTCCATATCTCGGCGCGGCAGTTGTGACGCTGATAGCTTATCGAACACCCCGGCCTCAGGGTCAGCTGCTTTGTCAGGGCGCAGAACCCGTCGGGAAACTCCACGGAGTCTATCACCTTGTATTCTCCCCACCGGCGCTCCTCATACATCGGGCGGCGGTCCAGCCCCCCGGCGATACGCTTCAGATTCTCGCTCAGACGGCGGTCCGTCACCAGGATGCCGTCGGGCGTGGCGGCCACCACCATATCCTTCGCTCCCAGGCACACCAAGGGGAGCTCCAGCTCATTGATAATATAAGTGCCCTCGCAGTTCTCGGCTATGACGTTGCCGTGAAAATCGTCCCGCAGTTCGTCGGTCAGGGTGTTCCATGTGCCGAGGTCCTTCCACTCCCCTTCGTAGGGGGCCACAGCGAGGGAGCCGACAGGCAGTTTCTCCACCACGGCGTAATCGAAACTGATTTTCGGAAGCGTGGCATACCTCTCCCTGAGAGCCTCGGGGGTGAGTGTGACGCCCGGCAGGAGTCGCGCCGCGAGATCCATGAACCATCCCAGGCGGAACACGAACACCCCGCCGTTCCAGAGCGCACCTTCCTCAATCATGGAGCGTGCGACATCCACCTCGGGCTTCTCGACGAAACGCCTTACGCCGCATACACCCTCCACGCCACATTCCGCACCGGGAAGTATGTATCCGTATTTGGCCGAGGGGTATGTCGGCACTACACCCATGAGGGCCATTTCGGCCGCGCCATCGCGCACGGCCATGTCCATACGCGATATGCTCTCGAAGTAGGATTCGTCGGCAAACGTGTCGCAGGGCATGACGGCAACGGTCTCGTCTGCACCCGTTCCTTCGGCGGCAAGACGACTGCACGCCAGGACGATGGCCGGGAAAGTACTGCGGCGCGAAGGCTCCGTGATGACAGACGTCAGGCCTCCGAGCTGATTCTCGATGCTGTCTTTCTGGCTCACCCCCGTGGCCACGAGTATGCCGTCGGAGATACCGGCCGCGCTTATCTGGCGCACAACCCTCTGGATCATTGATTCCTTCTCCCCCTGCGGAGTGCGCAGGAGCTTGAGAAACTGCTTGCTTCTTGCATCGTTTGAAAGGGGCCACAGGCGCTTGCCCGAGCCGCCCGAGAGGAGTATGGTCTTCATCTTTCGGCACGTATGGGGTTGGTGAGAAAATCCTGATATGAGAGGCGTATCCCCTCTTCGAGTTCGGTGGAGTAGGTCCAGCCCAGCGCCGTGGCCTTGCTCACGTCGAGGAGCTTGCGGGGAGTGCCGTTGGGGCGCGTGGTGTCCCAGAGGATCTCTCCGGTATATCCCACGGTCTTCGCCACCAGTTCGGTAAGCTCGCGTATCGACAGTTCCTTGCCGGTGCCGGCATTGACCGTCTCATTACCGCTGTAATTGTTCATCAGGAAGACGCAGAGATTGGCCAGGTCATCCACATACAGGAACTCCCTCAGCGGCGAGCCGTCGCCCCAGCACGTCACGCTCTCCGCCCCGCTCTCCTTGGCTTCGTGAAAACGGCGTATCAGCGCCGGGAGCACATGGCTGTGCTCGGGATGATAGTTATCGTTGGGCCCGTAGAGATTGGTGGGCATCACCGAAATGAAATCCGTGCCATACTGCGTGTTGAGATACTCGCAGTATTTCAGGCCCGAAATCTTCGCCAGGGCGTAGGCCTCGTTGGTCTTCTCCAGCTCGGAAGTGAGCAGGCAGCTCTCCGGCATCGGCTGCGGGGCCATGCGCGGATAGATGCACGACGAACCGAGAAACTCCAGTTTGCGGCAACCGTTGCGCCAGGCGGAGTGTATGACGTTCATCTCCAGCATCATGTTCTCATACATGAAGTCGGCCTTGGCCTTGTCGTTAGCCACTATCCCCCCTACCTTGGCGGCGGCAAGAAACACATACTCCGGTTTCTCGGCCTCGAAGAAGGCCTCCACGGCCCTCTGGTCAGTAAGGTCAAGCTCGGCGTGGGTGCGCGTCACGATATTGCAGTAGCCCTGACGCTTCAGTTCGCGGACAATGGCGGAGCCGACCATCCCGCGATGGCCGGCCACATATATCTTGGAATCTTTCTCCATACCTGTTTCTGGTGAGATGGGGTCTTAGACGTAAAGCTCCTGGCCGGTGCGCTGCTCACGGCGCCTTATGAAGCGGGTGAGAATCATGTTGCCCGCCGTCCAGAGAAGGAGGTCCATCGCAAAGAGCAGCGTGATGTTGACATATCGGCTGAGCCAGTAATTCAGGGCCGTCAGCACGAAACTCACGGTGACGATGGTGGGCATCGTCAGCCTTTGGCTCATACCCAGGGCCAGGAACTTGTGATGGATATGGCTTTTGTCGGGGAGGAAGGGATTGCGGTGATGGGCTATGCGGCGCAGATACACCCTCACCACGTCGAAGCAGGGTATCAGCAGCGGGGCGAAGGCCGCCACTCCGGGGTTCATGTCGAGCACATCGTCGCCGATACGACAGAGGCGTATGCTCATCACACTGAGTATCAAGCCGATGGTAAGGGCACCGGTGTCACCCATGAAAATCTTGGTGTGCTTCTTGACGTTGCCGAACACGTTGTAATAGAAGAAGGGAAGTAACGCCCCCATCGTGGCGAAAGCCAGGAGGGAGTAGATATACAGTCCCGCGCAGAAAAACACGAAACCGTAGAAGGCGCACGCTATGCTGCTGAGGCCCGAGGCCAGGCCGTCGATGCCGTCGATAAGATTGATGGCGTTGGTGATGAATACGGTCAGCAGGGCCGTGAGAATCATGCTGAGAGCCATCGGCAGGGCGTGTATCCAGAGGAATCCGTGGAGATTATCGATGGTGACGCCTCCGGCTATCACCAGAGCAGCCGCCACGAGCTGCGCCACGAATTTGGCGCGATACTTGAAGCCCACCAGGTCGTCGGCCATACCCACGAGGTACAGGATGAGCACCCCCGAGCAGATGAAGCACATGCTCGCAACGCTGCTCTTCATCAGACCGTTGATGACCACCGCATCAAACTGCAGACAGAAGCCGAACACCAGGAAAAGGGAAAAGAGTATGGCCGGGAAAAAGGCTATGCCTCCCAGGCGGGGCACGGCTCCCTGATGGACCTTGCGGGGGTCTACCTCATCAAACAGTTGCTTTCTGAAAGCTATGAGCAGGATCTGCGGTATGATGACTCCCGTGAGGAAGGCTACCATCAGGAATGATGCGATATCAAGTATTATCCAAGTGGTCATGATGTTATTTTCAAGTATGCCGACAAGCGCCCGTGACGGGGGTCACAGGTCAATTTTGCACAAAATTACTCATTTTTTCCCACATAACCAAATTATACAGTTTTTAGTGTTCAGTGTTAAGTGTTGAGTGGACAGCGAAAGTTGAGGCATCCTGCCTTCTCACGTCAGCACGATGCCCCAAATATCCACTAAAAACTAAAAACTAAAAACTGAACACTATTCAGATTCTGTCAAGCACGGTCTCTATGAGCTCGCGCACCTTGGGCTTGTAGTCGGTGTCGGCATTGTTGAGCCTGCGCTCGGCTATGATGCAGCACACCGTCATGGCGCGGTGGCCCAGCAGTTTGGCCATGCCCTGCAGACAGCCCGATTCCATCTCGAAGTTGGTGACGGGGCGTCCGTTGAAACGGAAACTCTCTATCTTGGCGTTCAGGTCGGGATCGGCAAGACGCAGACGCACCTCGCGTCCCTGCGGGGCATAGAATCCCACGGCGGAGATGGTGTAGCCGCGCACCATGTCGTCGCGTCCGATTCTCTCCACGAGCATCGGGTCGGCATCCACCGTGTAGGGGGCCGCCCAGCTCTTCATCCAGTGCGTGTGGGCCGTGAAGGCCTTCTCGAACTCCAGGTCGCACACCTTGTCGCGGTCGGCGTAGAAATTGAGGATGCCGTCGGTGCCCGTGCCCTTCTCGGCTATCACGAAGTCGCCGATATGCAGCTCCTCCTGTAGGGAACCCGATGTGCCGACACGCACGAGGTTGAGCGTGCGGTGTTCCGGCTTCACCTCGCGGGTCTTGAAGTCGATATTGGCCAGGGCATCAAGCTCCGTCACCACGATCTCGATATTGTCCGAACCGATGCCGTGGGAGATGCACATCAGTTCCTTGCCTTTGTATTTTCCGGCAATCGCATGAAATTCACGCGACTGCACGTCATAATCGATCTCGTCGAAGTATGAGGCCACCATATCGACCCTGCCGGGGTCACCCACCATGATGATGTTGTCGCGGAGCTGATCGGGACGGAGATGGATATGGAATGCGGAGCCGTCGTCATTTATGATGAGTTCCGAGGGGGGGATGATTCGTTTGTCTGCCATGTTCGTAAGATTTTAAGGTAAGGCCCCTTTTCGTTTATGTATTGGTAACTATTAAAAAAACGGGGTCTAATCCTATAACATCCCCGGAGAGGTTAATGTTCGCCTCCACCCGGCACCAAGACCTCTTCTCAGCGCCTCCCCTCCCCCCAGAGGTCACGCTTGGGAAGCGCCGGGGAATAGGTGGCGCGGAGTTTCTCCACGAGAGCCGTCATCTGGCGCGTGAAGTGGTGGCCGCGCCACACTCCGCTGTTGGTGATGAGCACCCAGCACTCCCCGTCGGGGAAGCGGTCGATGAGGGTATGGGTGGAGGAAAGGGTGCCGGTGCGTATCCAGTGGCCATCGCGGTCGGCGCTGCTCCATCCTCGGGCCATCTTGGCCGAGTCGGCGTAGGCCGTGAGGGCCGCCACGGAGGCCGGTCCTATGATGTCGCGCAACCTCGGGTCGCCGTCTATCGACGCCACAAGGCGCGCCAGCCCCGAGGCAGACGTCACCCATCCCCCGGCCCCCATCAGTCCGTGGACGTTGCTGCCGCCATACACGCGATCCACCATTCGTCCCGAGCCGTTCCATTCCTCCACCTTCTCGTCATCGGGTCCGTAATACCTCACCTCTCCGGCATTGCGCGAGGCGTAGCTGTTGGTGGCCGGCCGGAAATGGGGCGCCCCGGCAGGAAGCAGCACCTCCTGAGTGACGTAATCCCAGTAGGAGCGTCCCGAGACACGCTCTATCACCAGGGAAAGGAGCATATATCCGAAATTGCTGTACTTGCGCCCCCTGCCGGGAGCGAATCCGAGTTTGCGTCCCATTACGATGCGCGTCAGTTCAAGCGAGTCGGGAGCCGCGGTCAGATGTTTGGCGGCCATTATATCCTTGGTGTTGAACATCGGGTCGCCGGCCCCGAGGGTAAATCCCCCGGTGTGGCGAAGAAGGTGATCCACGGTGATCTCCTCCGCGCGGGGATCAAGGATGGCGGCGGTGATTTCGGAGTCATTGAGTATGCCGGAGGGGCCGAACACGCGGGCGTCGAGGTGCAGCTTCCCCTCCTCCACGAGCTTCATCACGGCCACGGCCGTGACAAGTTTGGAAGCCGAGGCTATGCGCATGATGGAGGTGGGGGTCATGCGTGTGCCGGCCTCGGCGTCGGCCATGCCGTACCCCTTGGCCCAGAGCAGCGAATCGCCGCGCATCACGGCCAGAGACATCCCCTTTATAGACCATTGGCCCATGAACCGCTCTATCGACGCGTCCATTCCGCGCAGGGCGGCCGACTGCGAGGCGGCGTTGGTCAGGGTGTCGGCCCAGGCCATCCTCGCTCCTCCGGGAGAGGCCGCAGGAGCATCGTGATCATCCGGCGCTCCGGGCCGGCGCACCCACAGGACGACCGTGATGACGGCATATACCACCACCGCAAATAAAAGCGTAATCCTCGTTCCCCTCTTGATGTCGCGCTTCTTCATTTTTATTTACACCGCAAAATTAGTACTTTTTTCTTTATACATATCTTTTAAATCTCGCAAAAAAACTGTAATTTTGCACCATTCAGTTGGCTGTCACGTCTTGTCCGGACATTCATCCGGCAGCAAACACGACATACAATAGCTTAATTATCACCTGCTTTATGGTTTTTCGCTTAAAAGCCCTTGAAAGATACCTTCGGCCCCGCATAGTCTTCTGCATTGACACTTTCGTGTCGGTGATGGCCTCGGCGGGGGTGCTTCTCATACTTTTTCTGTTTGAAAAGGGATTGCTCCCCGGAGCACGGTTCAGCCTCCTGTGGCTGGCCGTTTCGGCCGTGTCTTCCGCCCTCGCCTTCATCATAACGAAAGTATACCGCATCGTCATCCGCCACTCCACGCTCCACGACCTCGCCAAGGTGCTCGGGGCCGTCCTCCTCAAGGAGGCTCTTCTCTTCGTCGGAGCCGGAGCGGTCGGCAGCACATCAGGTTGCTCATGGGGCACCGTGGCCCTGTGCGTGCTCCTCGACCTCTTCCTGACCCTCGGCGTGCTTGTCATTGTCAGGATACTCATGCTCATGACCTACCGCTACGTGGTGATGCGCCGCAACGAGGACCAGAAGACCCGGGTGCTCATCTACGGCGACAGCGACAAATCTCTCGGCGCGGCACAGCGTCTGCGCAATTCCACCCATTACAAGGTGCTCGGATTCATCACCCCCGGTCTCGGGAAGACGGGTATGCTCCAGGGGCTCCCCCTCTACCGCTTCCGCACGGTCCACGACCTTGAGGAACTCAAGAAGAAGCTGCGTGCCGAGGGCCTCCTCTTCGCATACATGGATGATGTGCACGCGGAGAAAGACCGTCTCTTCGAGTTCGCCCGCCAGGCCTCGATGAAGCTCTTCGTGGCCCCCTCCATCAACGAATACAGCGAGCGGGGAAGTTTCACGCAGGCCATACGCAAGATACATATAGAAGACCTCCTCGGTCGCTCCGAAATTCACATCTCCATGGATGAGATACGTCGAAATTTCGAGGGCAAGACAGTGCTCGTAACCGGTGCGGCCGGCTCCATCGGCTCGGAGCTGTGCCGACAGCTCGCCGCAATCGGAGTGGGCAAGCTCGTGATGTTTGACAATGCCGAGACTCCGCTACACAACGTGCGTCTGGAGTTCGAGGACCACTGGCCCGACCTGAAGTTCGTGCCGGTCATCGGCGACGTGCGTAATCCTCAGCGCCTCGATTATGTGTTCCGGAGCCATCACCCGCAGGTGGTGTTTCACGCCGCGGCCTACAAGCACGTTCCCCTCATGGAGGAGAACCCCTGTGAGGCCGTGCTGGCCAATGTGGCCGGTTCGCGCAATGTGGCTGACAAATGCGTGGAGTATGATGTGGAGAAGATGGTGATGGTCTCCACCGACAAGGCCGTCAACCCCACCAACATCATGGGATGCACCAAACGTCTGGCCGAGATCTACGTCCAGGCTCTCGGCCTGGCGATAGAGCATGGCAAGAAGCCGGGCAAGACCACCTTCGTCACCACCCGCTTCGGCAACGTGCTCGGCTCCAACGGTTCCGTTATCCCCCGCTTCAAGGAGCAGATAGAGCGCGGTGGCCCCGTGACGGTCACGGATCCCGAGATACGCCGCTTCTTCATGACCATCCCCGAGGCCTGCCGCCTCGTTATGGAGGCTGCCACGATGGCCACAGGCACACAGATCTTCGTCTTCGACATGGGAAAACCCATAAAGATCGCCACCCTGGCGGAACGCATGATCACCCTCGCCGGATTCCGCGTCGGCAAGGACATCAAGATAGAATACACCGGACTCCGCCCGGGCGAGAAACTCTACGAGGAGGTGCTCGCCACCAAGGAAAACACCATCCCCACCGACCATGACCGCATCTTCGTGGCCAAGGTGCGCGATTACGACTACGAGGAGGCCGCCGCTGAGGTGGACAATCTCGAGTGCCTCGCCTCAAGTGTCGACATCCCCGAGATGGTCAAGGACATGAAGCGCATAGTGCCGGAGTTCATCTCGAAACATTCCGTATTCGAGAAATATGACCGGCGCCCCGATGCCGACAATAAAAAGTAAAATCTGAGTCACTACAAACCATGAAGCAGTATAAAATAGCGGTAGCCGGCACCGGATACGTCGGCCTCAGCATAGCCACTCTCCTCTCCCAGCACAATCACGTGATGGCCGTGGACGTGGTGCCCGGGAAGGTGGACCTCATCAACGCCCGCCGCTCCCCCATCCAGGACGACTACATCGAGAAGTATCTCGCCGAGAAACCCCTCGACCTCACGGCCACCCTCGACGGAGCCGCCGCATACGCCGACGCCGATTTCGTGATCATAGCCGCCCCCACCAACTACGATCCCGTCACCAACTATTTCGACACCCACCACATCGAGGATGTCATCGACCTGGTGCTCAGCGTCAATCCCCGCGCCGTGATGGTGATCAAGTCCACCATCCCCGTGGGCTACTGCCGCTCGCTCTATCTAAAGTATGCGGCAAAGGGGGTGAAGGAGTTCAACCTCCTCTTCTCCCCCGAGTTCCTGCGCGAGTCGAAGGCCCTCTACGACAACCTCTACCCCTCGCGCATCATAGTGGGTGTCCCCAAGCTCATCGATGATCCCCGCTTCGAGTCAGAGAACGAGATTATCAGCAGCATCACCGACATCCCGCGTCTTGACGAGGCTGCCCGCACGTTTGCCTCCCTCCTCGTGCAAGGGGCCGAAAAGGAGGATATCCCCGTGCTCTTCATGGGCATGAAGGAGGCCGAGGCCGTGAAGCTCTTCGCCAACACCTACCTGGCCCTGCGCGTGAGCTATTTCAACGAGCTGGACACCTACGCCGAGGTCAAGGGCCTCGACACCCGGGCCATCATCGAGGGTATAGGACTTGACCCGCGCATCGGCACGCATTACAACAATCCCTCCTTCGGCTACGGCGGCTACTGCCTCCCCAAGGACACCAAGCAGCTCCTGGCCAATTACGCCGACGTGCCCCAGAACATGATGAGCGCCATCGTGGAGAGCAACCGCACACGCAAGGATTTCATAGCCGACCGTCTGCTCAAGATGGCCGGATGGTACGAGTATGAAGGAAGCAACGCATACGATCCCCGGCGCGAGGGAGAGTGCGTGGTGGGGGTCTACCGTCTCACCATGAAGTCCAATTCCGACAATTTCCGCCAGTCCTCCATCCAGGGCGTGATGAAGCGCGTGAAGGCCAAGGGGGCCAAGGTGCTCGTGTATGAGCCTACGCTTGAGAACGGCACCACGTTCTTCGGCTCCGAGGTGGTCAACGACCTCGCGGAGTTCAAGCGCCGCTCAAAGGCCATCCTTGCCAACCGCTACGATTCCTGCCTGGACGACGTGGCCGACAAGGTCTATACCCGCGACATCTTCCGCCGCGACTGATTGTCCACTCCCCTTCACCGGTCTTCAACGTGAAACAGCTGCTCAAGAATCTCTGGCTGCGTCTGAAGTGGCGCGGACGCCTGCGTCTCCCCCTTGACTGCGTGGTCGGGCTGGGATCCCGCTTCGAAGGGGCCAACGCCATCGGTAAGGACACACGGTTCGCGGGGACAATGGGCTACGGCTCCTACATGGGTCCCTACTGCCGCCTCACGGCCGATATCGGCCGCTTCACCTCAATCGGTCCGGGCGTGATCACGAGCCCCTTCCTCCATCCCTACAAGGCTCCGTATGCCACCACTTCGCCGATGTTTTTCTCCACCCGGCGCCAGAATGGCTACACTTTCGCCAAGCGCCAGACCTTCGGGGAGACGAACTACGCCGACCCCGCCCGCAGCATCGCCATCCGAATAGGCAACGACTGCTGGATCGGTGAACAGGCCTTCATCGTGGGGGGCGTCTCCATCGGAGACGGCGCCATGGTCATGGCCCGCGCGGTGGTCACGAAAGATGTGCCCCCCTACGCCATCGTCGGGGGCGTACCGGCCCGCGTCGTGGGATACCGCTTCGATCCCGGGACCATCGAGTGGCTCGAAAGAACGGCCTGGTGGAACCGTCCTCTGCAGTGGCTCGCGCAAAACTGGGAGGCCTTCAACGACATCGACACCCTTAAAAGGATTCTGAAATGACACTTCCCGGGAATTTACGCCGCAGGATGCTTCTCCCCCTGCTCCTGACACTGGGGATCCTCCCCCTGCTCACCCTCTGCGCCCCCTCCGCGCGAAACGAATCGGCGGCAGACATAGTGGCCGCACTCACGGACACCCTCTATTCCCCCCGCTTCGCCTCACGCTTCATCATCATCTCCTCACCCGATTCCGCACGGCGTGTCGTGTCCACCCTCCGCCCCTGGCAGGGGGCCGGAGATGTCGCCACACGTCTGCTCCTCCTCCCCGAAGGAGAACGTGCGTCGTCGTCAGACGGCAATCTGAAGGTTCTCTCCGGCACTCCCCGGCGCATCATCTGCATGTCGTCCACCCACGTGGCGATGCTCGATGCCCTCGGTGCCACCGATCGCATTGTCGGGGTGTCGGGCCTCCAATACATCACTACCCCCTCCCTTCTCTCCCGCAAGGAGAGCGCCCCGGTGGATGTGGGCTTCGACGGAAACATCGACTACGAGTCATTGGCGGGAGCGCGTCCCGACCTCGTGCTACTCTCTGCCGCGACAGGGCGCAGCGAGATGGAGGGCAAGCTCGACGAACTCGGTATACCCTACATGTACGTGGGTGACTATACGGAATCGGGCCCTCTCGGAAAGTCGGAATGGGTAGTGGCCTTAGGGGAGGTGCTCGGTCTGCGCGAAAGGGGATGCGAGGTGATCGATTCCCTCGCCCCCCTCTACACCCGCTGGCAGATGGTTGCCAAAGAGGCCTCGGCGGTGCCGAAAGTGCTTTTCAACGCCCCGTATTCCGATGCATGGATGCTTCCCCCCGACGACAGCTACATGGTGCGCCTCGTGATCGATGCCGGTGGAGTGCCCGTGAAAGGAAATCCCTCCGATGCGGCACGCCCCGTGGATATGGAGGAGGCTTACCGCCTCGCCTCGCAGGCCGACGTCTGGCTCAATCCGGGACAGGCCTCCGATCTCTCCACTCTCTCCGCCATGGCCCCGCGCCTGAAGGGGAGCCCACTGATGAGTGAGGGGAAGGTGTTCAACAACAACCGCCTCGCCATCCCCGGCGGCGGCAATCCCTATTTCGAGCGTGGCGTGATGCAGCCCGATGTGGTGCTCGCCGATTTGGTGACGATCTTTCACCCCTACTTGGCGCCGGGGCGTGCCACGGTCTATTACCACCCCCTGAAATAACATCCCGAGATGAGACCCCGCGCCGCAGCCTCCTTCACGATCCTGTGCCTTCTGCTCGCCATCCTCTTCGTGGTCGACCTCGGTGTCGGCTCCGTGAGCATCCCCCCCGCGAGGGTGTGGGGTGCCCTCACCGGTGCGGAGACTGATCCCACCGTGCGCGGCATCGTTATAGACATCCGCCTTGTCAAGGCCCTCGTGGCCCTTATGGCCGGGATGGCCCTCTCGGTGAGCGGCCTTCAGATGCAGACCCTCTTCCGCAACCCGATGGCCGGTCCTTACGTGCTCGGTATCACCTCGGGAGCCTCCCTGGGCGTGGCCCTCTACCTTCTCGGCGCCCCCCTGCTCGGCACGTATGCCGGAATCGTCGGGGGACTCGGCATGGCCGGAGCGGCGTGGATCGGTTCGGCAGCGGTGTTGGTCATAATGGCGGCTGTCAGCAGCCGTGTCAAGGATATCATGGTGATACTGATTCTCGGCATCATGGTGTCGTCAGGAGTCTCGGCGATAGTGCAGATCCTGCAATACATGAGCCGCGACGAGGCGCTGAAGTCATTCGTCATCTGGACCATGGGCTCCCTGGGCGACGTCACCTCCTCACGCCTCATGATTCTCTGCCCGGCTGTAGGCGCCGGACTCATCCTCGCCATCGCCTGCGTCAAACCCCTCAATCTCCTCCTCTTCGGTGAGGAGTACGCTCTCACCATGGGTCTCGACACTCGCCGCGCCCGCACCCTCATCTTCGCCTCCACCACCCTTCTTGCCGGCACCGTGACCGCCTTCTGCGGCCCCATAGGATTCATCGGTATGGCGGTGCCCCACATAGCCCGGATGATCGTGGCCGACGCCGACCATCGCGTCCTCCTCCCCGCGACGCTGCTCACCGGAGGAGCCCTTATGCTGCTCTGCGACGTTGTGGCGAAGTTAGCCGTGATTCCCGTCAATTCCGTCACGGCCCTTGTGGGAATACCCACGGTGGTCTGGGTAGTGATGCGCAACAGATAATCCAAAGATGACCATTATGGCACACGCTATCGAACTCAGGGATTTCAGTATTGGCCACGGCTCCCGCATCCTCATCCGAAACGTATCGACGGAGTTTGCCTCCGGGACTCTGACAGCCCTCATAGGGCGCAACGGGTCAGGGAAGTCGACCCTGCTGCGTGCGCTCGGGGGACTCGACACCCGCTATTCCGGCGACATATTCATCGAGGGGGAGGACCTCCGAACCCTCTCCGCTCTCCGCAGGGCGCGGCTCCTGGCGCTCGTGACCACTGAGCGCACACGCATAGCGGCCATGCGCTGCGAGGATGTGGTGGCCACGGGACGCGCCCCTCACACCGGTTGGGCGGGACGCCTCTCCGCGTATGACCGCGAGAGGGTGGCCGCTGCCTTGGCGGCCGTCGGGATGACGGCTTACGCGCAGCGCACCATGGACACCATGAGCGACGGCGAGTGCCAGAGGGTGATGATAGCCCGCGCCCTGGCGCAGGACACCCCGGTGCTGTTGCTCGACGAACCCACCTCCTTCCTCGACATGCCGAGCCGCTACGAACTCGCCTCCCTCCTCGGCTCGCTCGCCCGCGAGCAGGGGAAATGTGTCATCTTCTCCACCCACGAGCTGGACATCGCCGTGGAGTGTTGCGACATGGTGGCCCTCGTGGCAGAGGAGACCCTCACAAACCTGCCCCCCGACCGCATGACAGTCGAGGGGCACATAGACAGACTATTCAAAAAAACTATTACAGGATGACGTTGCGCACGGTGCATCCGCGCATATCGACGCCACATTGTCGTTCGATGGTGAGCGAGTCTCCCGTGAGCCATTCCAGATTCACCGGCAGGTCGGCCCCTAACCGCCGCAACGACCCCTCCGGCACTTCGATACTGCACATCACCATGTTGTCCGGAGCTATGTATATGACATGCTGCGTGCCTTTCTCTCCCTGCCTCTCGATGCCGTGGAAGTCGAGCGTCACGTCCAGACACGATTCCCCGTCGTAGACGGTAAACTGACGGCTCCACTCCTTAGTGGCCCGTATGCGTGTGTCCTCGATGCCCGGCACTTCCCTTACCACTACTGTCGGGTGTACACGCGTGGAGTCTTCGAGCGACATCATGTCGTGCCACCCGAAGGTGGAGATCGTCAGCTTGGTTGTCACGCCGGCGCTGATGGTGACCGTGGTGTCCGATCCTCGCATGACCGTCACCATCGTGGCCATGCGTTTCAGCGTCAGCGGGGGTGCTACGAACGCGGCGACTCCCAAGACCGCGATCAGCGCTATGAGTATATAGGTTGTCTTTTTCATTTGTCAGTAGAGTATTTGAGAAACTTCTCATATCTTGCCTTCAGGGTGTCGGCGTCCACTCCGAGCAGCTCCAACTGCCGGAAAAGGGAGAGGATTTCATCTCCGAAAATTGCCTTTCTTTTCATTTCTCTCACTTTCTCCGGGGCATCCTCGCTCAGGAAATATCCTATTCCCCGGCGGTTGAAGATCACTTCAGAGGAGGCGAGATGGTCGTAGGTGCGCATCATCGTGTTGGGATTCACCTGCACGGCGGCCGCCTGTTCCCTCACCGAGGGTAGCCTATCGCCCGGCTTTAGCGTGCCCGCGAGTATGTCGTCGCAGATGCGGTCCGCGATCTGAAGATAGATGGCTTTGCTGTTTTCCTTAAACATATCTTTACAGGATTATTCTCACCATCGTTCCACCACTTCCTCCTCCCGCAACCGGAAGTAGCTCCAGCAATACAGCAGTATCACGACCACTCCCGTCACTACGCCCCTGACCGTCAGGGCTGCCGCGGTCGGATCCTGCGAGACGGCCCTTGCGTCCGAGAGCCCGAATATCTCAGACGAGGCCCACCACAGACCAGCCAGCACCATGCAGAGCATAAAGATCGAGACACTCGTCTTTATTATCGCCTTGCGGGGGAAGATGAGGCTTCCCATGGCATACGCGGCTTGCGCGGTGAGCACCATGCTCCACGATGTCAGCGCATATCCGGCATTGGTGAGACGGGCAAGCTCGATCCCAACGGCGTTCATGTGTGCGGTATAGGATGTCAGTTCCATGACGTTACCCATGGTCAGGATATACGGAATCGGCAGCAGCCTGACGGAACCCTCGGCATGGTCGATGCAGGTTATCACGAAAAGGTATCTCACCATATCGGCGAGCCATACGCACACCAGGAAGGCCACGATGGCGCAGGGGACGTATATCACGAATCTGACAAGGAATTTCTCCGTCGTGGAGGCTGGGAGCGTCAATGCGCCCAACCGCTGCTCACGCGTGGCCATACCCGAAAACATCATCGCTCCGCAGAAGGCGGCGTATACAGTGAAAAACACCGTTTCCATGAAACATTCATCCTGCCAGATGCCATCGATACCATCCGGGCGGGAATGTCTGTATGACGTTTCCAAGGCTGCAATGATAAACACGGACAAGAGGACACCGAAGACGAGGAGCAGACTCAGCAGCAGGATGCGCCCCTCCTCGTGGAGATAGCGGGCCATCAGGCTCCGGAAACGGGGCAGGCTGAACCGCTGCCCGGCTCCGGCGGGATTTACAGTAGTTGGCATGGCGTTCATGGATTTAGCAGTTTGTTGATGCGCTCCGGATCGCTGAGCGTGGTGTTGAAGAGCAGTTCGAGGTTCAGCTCGCTCTCCTCTTCGCCGGCTGTAGCGGGATTCATCACGTCATATCCCCCCGGGGTGCGGATATAGGCCAAGGAGTTCTCGGCGACTTCGCGGCTCACGCCACGCGCGAAACTGAGCTTGGACTGGAGCTCCGCCACCGTGCGGTCGAGCACCAATCGGCGGTCGTTCATCATCAGCACATGGTCGAGCAATTGGTCGAGATCCCTCACCTGGTGGGTGGAGATGATGATGATGCGCTCGTCGGTCATCAGTTCGGCACAAAGGCTTCTGAAGGCGGCTTTTGCGGGAATGTCGAGACCGTTGGTCGGCTCGTCCATCAGCAGCACGGGAGTGTCGCAGGCGAGAGCGAAACTCAAGGCTATCTTTTTCTTCTGCCCCATCGAGAGATTGTTCATGCGCACATCCGCCGTCATTCCGAAGGTTTCCAGACACTTGTCCATCACTTCCCGGCGGAAACGGGGATAGAAGGGAGCCGTATGGCGCACATACTCGCTCAGGCGCATACGCGGCATGAGGGTCTCCTCCCCTACTATGTAGATGTCGGACAGTGTCGCGGGCAAGCGACGCCGTGTATCCGTACCGTTGAGCGTCACCCTCCCTTCAAGCGGCGTGAGGGCGCCCGTTATCAGGTAGAGGAGCGTTGACTTGCCCGCACCGTTGGGCCCCAACAGACCGTAGATGCCGCCTGATTCGAGTCGCAGCGAAAAACCGTCGAGCACCGGAGGCCCCTTGCGGCGGTATCTGTACACTAAGTTTTCAATATCAAGCATAGCGATAAGTAGGTGAATTTATTAGATTGTATTACAAAAATAGTGTATTAGCCAACTAATACACCGCAAAGTTAGCACATCAAATTGAATTCACCAAATATTTTCCTGCTTTTATTTTTTAAGTATTCTCCTCATTCCGCACCCAAATCACCTCAAAAACATTCAAGTTTTATGTGTTCATTAATTTTCAAGAACTAATTATACGGATATGGCGTGCCAGGTCCGCATAGTTTTATTGCTGACTTGGCACGCCATGCTCCTTATCCGAAATATCCGTTGGAGAAGATACCGTTATAGGGTGAATCCTTCGGCAGGTTGGGCGTCAGGTCGGGGCGGCGCTCCGGCTGCCATGTGCGTATCTTGATCAGCGGCTCGTCAGGATTCAGGAAATCCACCATAAGATATAGATAACCCACATCTCCGTAAGACGATGAGAAATACTCCTGTCTCAACTGTATCCCGTAGGTATCCTCGCCGAAATCCACTGCTCCGACATCCGTATTCGCAAACCGGATGTTGATAAACTCATTCGACCGGAAGCACCTCCGCAGCTGCTCCATATACTCCTCCTTCGTCTTGCGGGCATACGTCACGTGCTCTTCGTTTTCCATCACGCGGCGGTCTCCCTCGCGTTTCAGAGTCGCTTTCTTCACCACATGGCCCACGATTATCACAGCATCGTCATCAAAGAGCGTCTCGATGAAATCGCTGCGCTTCAGCGCGAAGGCCGTCTTGTAGTTCTCCAGAAACGTGACCACCACCATTTTCATATAGTCGTTCCAGGCCTCCCCCTGCATGGCGAAAATATCCTTGCGCGCCACGCTCCCGAGCCCGAAGGCAAGGCTCTCTATCAGGCCGTCGGCATTGAAGGTGAAGGTGACATCTTCCGTAAACTTCCTCTTTCCACCCTCGAAGCTGAACTGCATCGGTATCGACCGGCACACCACTCTCTCCTTCATGGGATAGAATTCGTAAGTGTCGCGCGTGGCCTTACCCAGGATACGGGCGTTGCCGTAATGGATCAGTCGCTCGAACATATCGTAACCCTCCTCCGTGAAGAGGTCGCGCAGACTTCCGTATTGCTTCATCACGATACCGTCCACTATCCTTCCGATAGCCTTGGCATACTCCTGCGACTCCCCCCTCTGCATCGCCGTCACCCCCTCGCGGGCTCCCGCCGCCACAGCCTCCTTGAACGACTGAGCCTCCTTCTTGTCGGTCTTCAGTCCCTTGGCGTTATCCGTCAGCGTGACATGCGCATTGGGCACCAGCCCCGACCCGTCGAAAGTCTCCAGCAGCGGCTGATATTCCGGCACGAGATGATTCTCGTCGGCAAACCGATACTCTATATCCAACGACAGCGGGTTGAGCGGCGTGGTAGGCCCAACTTCTATCTCCGACATACCGTCGCGGGCCGTAAGGATGGGCGACTGCCCCTGCTGGCCGCGCCAGTAACTGAACCCGATGCTCGTCACCGGTTCGCCGTTGTAGTGGGCCATCAGCGATATGGTGCGTCCCCCCGCCTCATCAGGCTTCGACACCTCGGCGATGCCGAAACGCACCCCGGAACAGATGTCACGCATCTTCTCCGGAATCCACGTCGACAGCAGCACCTGCTCACCACTGACGGGAGCCTTGAAATCCCGCGCGTCGGGAAGACTCCCGAGCACCACGTAGGCCTGATAGAGATAGCGCAGGGCGAGATCAATCTTCCCCGCCTCTTCGGCCCTCACACCCTCGCGCACGAGGTTGGCCACATTGTCGCGCCGCCGCTGGAACATCTTCTCCACCCGGCTACGCTTCAGATAGGTCATCACGCGGTATTCCGGCCCGCGGTCATCAAGCCATACGCTCTCCATTCCCTCCAGATTGGCCGGGGCCGAATAACTCTTGATGACCGATTTGAGTTGCGTCTGAGAGTCAATCAATCCGTCGCCGCGCGAAGTCTCGTCGGAGGTAATGGAGGTTGTCGCAGTCACGTTTACGGAAATCTTGGCGGTCATCTCGGCCAGGGCCTGCTGCATGGCTTGCTGACGATCGGCACCTGTGCCGACGCCATATATATACTCGTCATCGGCCATTATGCGCTCCGCTGCCTGAACCTGCGGCGAAGCGGGCCCGGCGGCATCCGCCACGCTCCCGGCGCCACTCGCAAGGAGGAGCGCCGGGAGCAAAAAAACTATTTTCCTATTTCGATTTTTCATCATGTCATATATACATTTGAGGGGGCTTCCGGCCTCCCGGAAGCCCCCTATACTTTTACAGTACGTGCTTGCGGCCCGCTACGATGTAGATGCCCTTTTCCAGGCTCTCCACACGGTAGGGTTCGCCGGCCTTCACTTCACAGCCGGCCACTTTCACGCCGTCAGCCCTGAAGATCTCCACGAGACGATCCTTGCCGCTGTATATCGTCAGCACACCGTCTGCGTTCTCCACTCTCAGCGAGGCGTCGCCTCCCACCATCGGGATGCCCGAATGCGGGAAACTGATGCGCATGGCGCGGGCACCTCCCGCTCCGGCTACGTATGCCTCCAGGGGTTGCGGTGTCACTCCGGCGTGGAAGGCCGATCCGGGGTCAAGAAGTTCGCCGTTA
This sequence comes from uncultured Porphyromonadaceae bacterium, assembly GCA_947174995.1. Taxonomy (GTDB): domain Bacteria; phylum Bacteroidota; class Bacteroidia; order Bacteroidales; family Muribaculaceae; genus Lepagella. The sequence continues at coordinate 6,406 of CAMWLC010000020.1, read as the reverse complement.
TCGTCCCGGAGGTCGGCGATGCCGACGTTCAGACCTAACGCACCGGCGCTTTCAGCCGCCGCAAGCGGCAGCCACAGCGAACGGAACTCGCGTCCCGAGGGCCAAGTCACGGCGTAGGGTGCCGCGGTCTCGGGGGTGATGCGCACGGGGCTGTCGTTGGAGAAGGTCACGGGACCGCTGATGTTGTAGCGTGCCTCGTACTCCTCGTTGTTCGGCATCGAGATGATATAGGGCACTCCGGCCTTGATGGAGGCGGCCTCCAGCCATTCGCCGGCGCTGTACGCCTCATAGAGCCAGTAGGGGTACTGGCGCAGGATGTCGGTCACGAGACGGAACGGGGTCAGTTCGCCGCGTGCGTCGGAAACCCTGACGCTGCTTGCATCGAAGGGAAGCACGATGGTTTCCCATCCGGCGCAACCCTCGATCGGAGTGGTCTGCGTGAACTCCTTCGTCATGCTGCTGTGCATGGACGTGAAGGGGAGCGCGGGGCGGAACGCCCTGCCCGGTTCGAGCACCAGGTTCTCACATTCCGGATCTCCGGAGTCGCTGTTCATCACCACAACATTGCGGTTCATGCCCTGCGGGGCGAACTGCACGCTATTGACATACACGAGCAGGTTGGGATTACCGACGGCTGCCGTTACTTCGGCGTCGAGCTGACGGTGAGCCTTCCATACGAGCGAGGTAAACCGCTCGCAGCCGGCGAAGGCGCTCTCCCCTACACTCTCCACTGTAGCGGGGAGAGAGACGGAGAGCAGCCCGGCATTGCTGCTGAAACCGTAGTCGCCCACGGTGGTGACGGTCATGTCATAGCCGAGGTAGGAGACGGTGGCGGGAACGGTCACGTCGCCGCTTACCTCATTGCCGGGAGTCTCGGCGGATCCGGCGAGAGTCTCGCAGGTCATATAACCCTCCGTGACGGTATACCACAACCCCTCGTACTCGAAGCGGTCGCCCACTGCGGGAACGATCACGGGGGGTTCGAGATAGTAGTGCAGGGTCACGGCCTCGCTCACCTGAACGTCATTCTCATCGGCTAAAACGCCCGCAGGAATTAAGATGGAATATTCGCCGGGGGCATACTCGCCCGAGAAGTCCATCACGAACATACCCTTTTCTTCATCATAACCTCTGAGGGGAGTGGCTTTCACCGTTTCTCCGTCGGCGTTGAGGAGGTGCGCATAGTAATCTTCATTTTCGATGCTATGTATCTTGCGACCCTCCGTATTCCAATAGGTCATGACATCGTAGAAAGCGGTGATGGATGTGCCGTCAGCGGGTTCGGCATGACTGAACGTGACGGGGTCAGGCTCAGCGGGTGGCAGGACGCCATCCTTGGCGACGATGTGCTGGAAGAGCATCCAGGGCATCGTGTTCTGTATGTCTTCAAGCAGGGCGTTAGGCATAGTCAGCGTGGCCGTCGGATACACCCGCTCGTCGAAATCGTCCGAGCCTGATTCCACGGGTTTCTCGGCCGCATAATGCACGGACTCGATGTTCGGACATGCCGCGAAAGCATCCTCCATCGTCACTATAGAGGCGGGGAGTGTCAGCGACATCAGACCGGTGCATCCTCCGAAAGAATTCTGTCCGAGATATGTCACCGAGTTGGGGATCCTGAGGGTAGTCAGCCCGGAACATTCCGAGAAGGCATTCTCCTCTATCCGCGTCAGAGCTGAGGGAAGGTCGATCTCCGTGAGTGAGGTGCAGGCTGCAAAGGCCATGTTGCCGATATACTCAAGGGCAAAGGGGACCCGCACCGAAGTGAGTTCCGTACAACCCATGAAAGCACCTTCGGCTATGCTCGTCACTTCATAACCCCAATCTCCTTTGCTAGCTATATCGGCAATTGTCACATCGCCGGAGTAGTAGCTGTCGGGATTGGCGACAACCGCGCACTTTCCGGTGCCGGTGATGGCATACCAAACGCCCCGGTACTCGAAGCGGTCTCCAACCTGCGGCTCAGCGGCCTTGACGGTGTAGTGCAGAGTCACAGCCTCGGAGACTGCACCGTTATCATCTGTGATGGCCCCCTCGGGGATCACAAGTTCGTAAGAACCGGGGGTCGTTACGGCATCATTAAGACTGACATAGAACAGACTGAAATCATTCCAGTCAAAATCTATCATCGCATCCGTCACCTTCTCGCCGGAAGCGGCATCCAAAAGATAAGGATTTTTCGAGAAATCACCGGCCATCACCAGGTTTCCGACATTCCAGTAGGTATTGACGGTGGAGAGGGAGGTGACGGTCGCACCATCGGCGGGCTCGGCACGGTTGAATGTCACCAACTGCGGCTGCGGACCGGGGGTGCTGTTCTCCACGGTGTAGCGCAGGGTCACGGCCTCGCTGACGCCGACCTCGTTCTCATCGATAAGAACACCGGCGGGAATCACCAGCTCGTATGTACCGGGAGTCGTGACAGCACTGGAAAGCACCACCGTGTAGTGACTGAAATCATCCCAATCCAAATTAACGTATCCGATTCTGACAGTTTCGCCGGAGGAGGCATCACGCAGTATTACGTCTACATTCATATTAATGACTAACCCCTCGCCCATATCGCCCACATTCCACCATGTCTCGATAGATGAGAGCGAACTTACAGTCGCGTCATCGGCGGGATCGGCACGCTCAAACGTCACCGGATACTGCGGCTCCTCAGCGGGCAACGTGCCATCCTTCGCCACCACATTCTTGAACAGGTTCCAAGGCTCGACGGCAGCTATGTCCGCCAGCGTCGCGTTGGGCATGGTCAGCGTAGCGGATTCGTAAACTTCGTTTGAAAAACTGTTTTCAACGGTTTCGATCGGCTTATCGGCAAGATACGTAATGCTCGAAAGATTCACACAACCTCCGAATGAATCACGATCTAACCCTGTCAGCGCCGCCGGGAGGACGATGCTTTCAAGATTTGTGCAACGCTGAAATGCACATAGTTCAATATCATTGACTGCTTCGGGGAAAACTACGCTCGTAAGACTTGCGCAATCATTGAAGGCATGACTTTGTATCTTGGTCAATGTGCTGGGGAAGTCCACGCTCGCAAGGTTCGTACAACCATTGAACGCTGCAACGCCAATCAAGGTCAATCCCTCCGAGAAGTCGACATTGACAAGAGAGGTACATCCCTGGAACACATATTCACCCGTCGTGGTCAGCGAGGCAGGTAGAGCTATGCTTTCAATGGCTGTGCAATGATCAAATGCGTTATGACCTATACTTGTAAGTGACGCGGGGAGAGTCACGCTTACAAGATTGGCACATTCCGCGAATCCGAACATATCAATTGAAGTCAAAGAGCCGGGCAAAACCACACTTTCCAAACTCGTGCAACCCCAAAAGGCACCATTGCCTATCGTGATCAGTGATTCGGGGAAAAGTACACTCGTCAACTCCTTGCAGTCTCTGAATGAATTGTATCCAATTCCGGTCACGGTATATTCATTTCCGTAAATCAAAGCGACAGCAGGTATCACTACATCGCCTGAATACTTTTCTCCGAAAGGAATAGCAATCACCTCGCAGCTACGCAAATCCACATCGGTGATCCTGTAACTCAGGCCTTCGTACTCGAACTCGTCACCGACCTGAGGCTCCTTTGCGGGCAATGTGCCGTCCTTCGCCACAACGTGCTTGAACTGGTTCCAGGGCGTAGTGGCTGCGATGTCGGCCAACGTCGCGTTCGGCATTTCGAGAGTTGCAGACTCGTATGTCTCGGGGGAGAAAATATCCTCTCCCGCACCCAGAGGTGTGACAGCATCGTATCTGACAGTAGTGATATTCAGACAGTCATTAAACGCTTTAGTTTCAAGATTTTTCAACCCGACCGGAAGTTTTACGGATGTAAGTGCCTCGCATTGATAGAACGCTTGCCACGCGATGGAAAATACAGAATCGGGAATTTCGATACTCTGCAGACTCCTACAACGTTCAAACGCTCCTCCCTCAATTTGACGAAGTGATGAGGGAAGGCTTATATCCGTCATGCCGAAACATTCATAAAACGCACTCGAGCCAATCACCTTAACAGTTTCCGGAAGTTTGGCTGTTGTCAGTTCCCAACTGTAATAATATGAATGATCACCAATGGCCGTGACAGTAAATTCCGTATTTTCGTATGGCACGACTTCGGGAATAATGATGTCACCGACATAAACTTGAGAATTATTGGTGGTGGCACACGTCCGGTTTTCAACATCCGTCACCTTATACCACAACCCCTCATACTCGAACTCGTCACCGACCTGAGGCTCCTTTGCGGGCAATGTGCCGTCCTTCGCCACTGTAAAGACTTCTCTTTCCAAGTCAACACTCATGCTATACACACCCCTCTCCGCTATATACCATGCATTACTGTTGAAGCTAGGATGGTCATGCGCTGAATACATGGGCATAGGTGTGTCAAGAATTACCACCGTTTGATCTTCGCTCGGAGCATAGCGGTTACTATTGCATATATCCCAGCTTGGGGAAAGTGTAGAAGTGAAACCAAAATATTGATCACCAGCCAACTCACCCGTCCAACTGTAATTATAATCATCCTCCTGCCGCATTTCTATTCCGACATTGGGATTCCAACCTCCGGTAGGTGATCCTATTATGTACAGTTTATCACCGACAGTAAAGGGATGATAATCACCTTCAACAAGCAATGTTCCGCTTATCAGATCTATGGTGATTGTAGCATTTTTAACATGGCCATCGAGATACAGATGATCTACTCCTTCAGGGGCTATCCAATTTACGTAGTAATATGGAACTCCTACTTCCACATTGCTTCCATTGGACCGCAACCAATCATCTCCAACGTGATCACCTGGATGTCCTTTTCCGATTAGAAACTCCCCATATATATCGGCAAGCTCTATTTTATACACTCCGGGCTTGGAGGTGGGTACGAATTCATAATCAGGATCGAAGTTACTCCATCCCTGAAAGTAACCCGACACATACCATCCGCTTCCTGACAAATCAGTATCCTTGGCTATTACATACGAGAATAGATTCCATGGAGATATATGTTCGATGTCGAACAGCATCGCATTGGGCATTTTCAAGATAGCGGAGCCATATACCTGCTCGGCAAAACAGCTCGAATTTGCATTTACAGGAGTTTCAGCTGCATATTCCACTTCCTCAATCAAAGGAGAATTAAACGCGCCATCACCTATGGACTCAAGAGAAGCCGGTAGTTTTATGGATTTCAATTCCGGACAATTACCAAACCCACCGGGTCCAATAATAGTAAGATGGCTGTTATCTGTCAAATCAACAGCTTCAAGTCCGGTTTCACTAAAAGCAGCAAATCCTATTTCGGCCAAAGATGCCGGAAAGTGGATTTCTTTTAAAGATGTATCCTGCCAAAAAGCACCTTCTCCCATTGATTTCAATCCTTCCGGCAATATTATGCTATTGAGATTCGGACACTGTGCGAAAACATAATTATTTATGCTCTCTATGTTGGTACAAAGAGACAAATCTACGGATTGCAAACCGGACTGCTGAAAGGCACGATCTCCAATTGACTTCAATACATCCGACAGTAAAACCTTTTCGAGAGCCGGACAGATATAGAATACAAGTTCATCTAAGATCTCCAAACCTTTACACCTTGATAAATCTACAGATTGTAATCCTGATTCTGAAAAAGCACCCAGTCCTATTTCGGCCAAAGATGCCGGAAATTGGATTCCTTTTAAAGATGTATCCTGCCAAAAGACACCTTCTCCAATTGATTTCAATCCGTCGGGAAGTAATACGGTCTGAAGAATATTACATTGTGAAAACGTATACTGTTCTAACCTCTCCAAGCCATCACATTTCGACAAATCTACCGATGTCATCGCCTCATTGAAACGAAAAGCATATTCACCGATATATTTTATAGTTGATGGTAATGACAATGTGGTCACGTCGTTGAATGTAAAACCTAAATCTCCTATACCGACCACGGTATATTCCTGACCATTGTTATTTATGGTGGATGGTATTACCAGTTCACCACTGCACTCATTACCCGGATCAGCAGTTGCCTGGGTACCTTCAGCGTTCCATTCCAATACACCATTGCGGGTAATACACGTATGGGCGATACTATCAACCACTGTATACCACAAGCCTTCATATTCAAAATCATCAAGAGCATTGGCTTTACGAGGAGTACGAGAAAGAGTCCCTCTCACTATTTTGGAATTTCCTGCGGTTGAACCTTGTTTAAGTTCTGAATGTCCTATCCGAACGGATGGATCTATCCTGAATTCCTGCGCGGCGGCAGGGAGGGCGAAGAGGATCGCCATCAGGAGCAGGAGGTATATTTTTGCTTTTCGTTGTTTCATTTTGATATTCTTTTTTGGGAAAGTAGAGGATGTTTTAGTTGGTGGCGGGGGGATTGTTGTCGCCGGGG
>CAMWLC010000019.1 GCA_947174995.1 uncultured Porphyromonadaceae bacterium | reverse complement strand
TACGGTTCTGATAACCGCCCTGCTGGTTACGGTTCTGATAACCGCCCTGCTGGTTGTAATTCTGGCGGGGCTGATAGTTCTGACGGGGCTGGTATCCCTGGCGGGGCTGATAGCCGCCCTGCTGCGGAGCGTCCGCGGCGGCATCGGTCTGGGAGCCCTCGGTTTTTGGAGTGTCAGCGTCGGTGTGCTGGTAAGGTGCGGAGGGACGGTAGCCCTGACGGTCATAACGGTTGTAACCACCCTCGGCATTACCGTAGTTCTGGCGGGGCTGATAGCCCTGCTGGGCCGGGCGCTGATAGGCCGGGCGCTCCGAGGTGTAGGAACGGGAATAGTTGGTTTCGGCGCTTTCGGGAGATGCAGATGAAATCTGTGCGCTCACTCTGGGGCGTTTGGGTTTCTTTTCAGGTTGCTGTTCCATAGCTGTCTGTCAAGTTTTTCATAAAAGCAGGCATCCGGGCATCTCTGCCCTGCGATTCTTTGCCTTAAAATAAAAACGGTTACTTAATTTGGTGATTTATCTCGATTATTACGTTGTGCAAAATTAATCAATATTTCCGATTAATCCAACAATCGGACTTGAATTTCGGTTGAACCGCTGTTGCGGAGGCTATTCCGCACGCTTCTCAGAAGAAGGTGTAGGAGAGGCGGAAAGCGGCCGTGGGATAGACCGGGAGCCCGCGCATGAGGCTGAGATAGTCACCCACTTTACCTCTGACGTTGATCAGCTCCGTGAGGTCGGTACCGTCGTGGGTAAGCACCTTCGGTGCCCCTCCCCAGAACTGCACTCCGAGGTCGAATCCCGCCGTCCAGCGTCCATCTTTGGAAATGGCGCCGTCATATCCGACACCCACGTAGGGGCGCACGGCGTTGACGATGGCTCGGGCACTGACCGTGCCATCCTTGTCAGGTTCCATTATATAAGGTGTGCCATCCTTGAAGTCACCTATGTGCATGCCGAGGCGTCCGTATTTCTCGAGCCGGTTTTTCAACTTCTGAGCGACTTCGGGGTCAAGATATGCGTCGCCGGTGATATTGGTCACGAACTCCGGAAACTTGAAGTCCCAGGGTTCGGTCTCCTTGGCGTAGTCGTAGAGACGGTTGTACATCCCCACGGTGAGGAGCGTGGGCATCTCGTAGATGGAGTTCAGGGTCTTGCCCACGGTGCGTCCGCCGGCGAAGAAACCGACCGTGAGTCTCCACCCCTTACCCTTGAACGGGTATACGTCGGCCATGAAGCGGAACGTGGTGATCGTGGGGCGCGAGTCCATCACGACCTGCTCGTCTACGGTGAAGCCCGTGAGACCCTCCATCAACTCCTGCACCTTACCGAAGTTGCCGTTGTTGACCGGACCCGCACCTCCGTCGGAATAGGCGGTGAGGTTGAACTTCATCGGGATATTGAAGCGGGGCACCCAGTCCACCCCGGCGCGTATCCTCACCCACGGGGTGACGGGGGTGCTGAGTTCGAGTCCGAGACCGGTGGTGCCTACGTTGAGACCCACACCGAGACGGTTGAACACTCCGGCGGACATACGGAAATCCTCCTTGGGCTGAGAGTCCTGCTTGACTATTGAGACAGCCGACTGCGCCGCTGCCGGAATAGCGGAGGCAACGAGAAGGGCCATTGCCGCGCACGCACGGGTCACCGGGCTATATATCCTGAGGTTTTTGAGTCGGGACAGAATTGGTTTCATGACATGAGTGTGTTTGTTTTATTTTCACAAAATTACAACTTTTTCGGCATCTTCCAAACATTTTTTAAAAATCTTGCGTACATTTCAACAAAATACGTGAACGGGTGTTAAAAGATTTGTAGTGTTATCCATGATTTCCACCCTGCCTGACTAAAATCAGGCTGAATGTGGGGCGGGACACAAAAAAATTTCACACTGACTGTTATTTTTTGCAAAAATTTATTAACTTTGCCACTTGAATCAGCGGGACGAGTTTTCCCGACAGATACCCGAAATGCGTGACAATGCAGGTATATTCCACGGAATTGCTTGAGTTGCAACCGTTTATCCATGAAATAAATTAACAACAATATTCATTAAAGCCACACGAGATGAAAAGAAAACTACTCAATGGTGTGATGCTCCTCACGGCTCTGACCGCAGTGGGCACACTGTCATCGTGTAAAGACTACGACTCCGAGCAGCTTCAGCAGCAGCAGTACAACGGGTCATTCACTCAGAAGCTCAACGATCTCCAGAAGCAGCTCGACGCTCTGGAGGAGGCTCACAAGCTTTACGAAATAGCTACTGATGCCCGTCTTGACCTTCTGGAGAAAGATATCAAGGACAAGCTCACTCAGGCTGACCTTGACGATTATGTGACCGACCAGGATCTGAAGGACGCTATTGAAGCCCTGCGTAAAGAACTCGACAAGGGCCCCGGCTGCTCCTGCCCCGATCCTATCGACGAAGGAGCCATCGAGGGAATCGTCAAGAGACTCTTCAAAGATGAGTTTACTCCCGAAATCCAGAAATGGATCGCCGATGCCATCGGCACTGCCATCACCGACATCAAGAATCTCCAGGCTCAGATCAACGGTCTGAACGCCTCCGCTAACAAACTCCGCGAGGATGTGGACCGCATCAACGGTCTTATCGACAAGTGCGCCACCAAGGATGAGATGAACGCCCTCATCGCCCAGGTGCAGACGGTGTTTGACGCCAAGATCCTCGCTCTGCAGACCGACATTAATGCCGTGCGCTACACTGTAAAGACACTGGCCGCTCAGCTTGACGAGACCAACAACCGTCTTGACCAGCTCAATGAGTCGATCAACGAGGCATACAACGCAATCGGTGAACTCAAGAGCTCTCTTGCCGATACCGACAAGAAGGCCGTAGAGGCTCTGGCCACTGCCGAGAACAACAAGCGCGCCATCACGCAGCTCACTTCCGGCATGGAAATCATGAACATCTTCATACAGAACCTTCAGGGCGATGTAACTGATCTCCAGAACAAATACAACTCCCTGAGCAACCAGTATGATGATCTCAACGACCGTCTGAACGGACTTCTCGGTAACATCTACGACAAGACCGAGATCGACAACATGATGGACGCTCTCCAGACCAGCCTCACGGACATGCTCAACACCAAGCTCACCGACCTGGAGAATAACTTCCAGCTCAAGCTTGACGAGAAGGTGGATAATACGGATTTCGAACTCCTCGTAAACCGCGTAGGCAAGCTTGAGTCCGACCTCGCCGCCCTCCAGGGTGACGTCAACAAGCTCCTCGGCATCCAGGACCGCATCAACAGCCTCATCACGAGCGTTGTGGTGCAGGGCGTCTCCAACCCCATCTTCGGCACGTTCAACACGCCTATCGGTATTCAGAACAACATCCTCTTCGCTTACTACGGCCGCTTCGACGGCAGCTACGTGGAGTTCCCGACCGCTGACCGCACCCGCGCCTACAACAACGAGGATCCCTTCACTCCGCAGGAGCTCGCCGCCCTCCAGGCTTCGTTTGACTTCAACAAGGCCGAGAAGTATGAGAACGGTGACATCCTCGCTACCGGCAACCTCGGCCGAATCTACATGACGCTCAACCCCAACAACGTTGATGTCAGCGGCGCACAGCTCTCCCTGGAGCGCTCCAACGGCGTGGCCTCCGAGGCTCGCCTCTCCAACGTGGTCAAGAGCGATGCCGAGCTTCACTTCGGTGCTTCCCGCGCCAACAACGGCTTCTATCAGGCCGACGTGCAGTTTGACCTGACCGACAAGGCCGTGGCCTCCATGAAGTATGAGATCACCCCCGGCCTGAAGAGTGCCGTGCTTGACGCTGTCAAGAACCATACCAAGGGTGACGTGTTCTGGATGCTCCGCAAGCTGTTCGATCAGCTCAAAACCAACATCCCCGCATACGGCCTCAAGGCAGGCTGGAGCGTGAACGGCGAGGATTTCGCTACCTTCTCCAAGTATGAGATCGCTACCGTTGCCTTCAGCCCCCTGAGCTACTCCACCTTCTACGGCCAGAGCATCGGCAAGCACCTCCCCACCCACTCTCCCATCGACGACGCTCTGCTCGAAATTAACAAGGAGAAGTTCAAATTCCACCTCAACCTCAAGATCGACATCAAGCCCGTCGACGCTGACTTCGAGTTTGACGACGTGCACTTCAACTACGAGAGCAACGACTTCGAGATCGACCTCTCCGGCCTGACTCTGAAGCTTGACGACGGAAGCACCATCACCTTCGGCCAGAACGAGACCATCAAGCTCAATCCGAAGGGTATCGACGAGTTCCTCCGCAACCTTGAGAAGGAGATCGACCGCGCCACCCTCAAGTTCACCGACGATATGGACCGTGAGTTCCGCCGCGTGATGAACAACCTCGTGGATCAGGTGAACGACAACGTGAACAAGGCCATGAAGGATCTCGACAAGCAGATTAACGACAAGATCGAAGACCTCCTCGACGACATCCAGGGCAAGATCAATGACAAGGCCGGCAAGGTGATCGACTTCATCAACAAGTTCCTCAACAAGTGGAACGACGCCGCCGACCGCATCAACGGCTGGCTTGACGATCCCAACCACCTCCTGCAGCCCACCCTCATCTACGCTGCAAACGACGGACAGTTCAACCGCATGAGTACTCACTTCAACTACCCGAGCCGCTTCGTACAGGCCGGTGGTGACGGCGTAGAACTCTTCGCAAGCTCCAACACTCTCGAGGTGTTCGCTCCCGCCTTCAAGAAGTTTGTGGCTGTGGTAGGCGAATGGGACGAGAACGACAATCTGACTCCCAACTACGTGGCAACCTGTAAGTCCATCAACGGCGGCAGATACATGGCCGAGATCCTCCCCGGCGAGCAGATCCGCATCGCTCTTCCCACGAGCAGAATGAAGAAGGGCTACAAGTATGAGATCATCTACACCGCCATGGACTTCCGCGGCTGGATCTCCACTCAGCGCTTCTACGTCCGCATCAAATAAGCGTTAACGCAACCAAAAACCCAAAAAGAGAGAACTAAGTATGAAACTCAATAAGATTCTTCTTTCCGCAGCCTTGGTTGCAAGCGCCGCCAGCGCTTATGCACAGGAAGAGGTGACGGAATTCGTCTTCAACCCGCACTGGTATGTGCAGGGTCAGTTCGGCGCCCAGGAGACTCTGGGTGAGTCAAGCTTCGGCCACCTCCTTTCGCCCAACGCACAGGTGACCGTAGGCTACAACTTCAATCCCTACATCGGCGCACGCCTGGCCGTCAACGCATGGCGCAGCAAGGGTGCCGAGAAGGTGAGCATGGCAGGCCCCGAGTTCTATTCCTGCGACGACCACTGGCAGTGGTATTACGTAGCTCCCACCGTTGACGCCGTGGTGAACCTCACCAACGTCTTCGGCGGCTACAATCCCACCCGCCTCGTTGACGTCAACCTTCTCGCCGGCGTAGGCGTGAACGTGGGCTTCGACAACAAGGAGGCCATCGCCTGCAACGACCGCTACTTCGTGGGCACCGGCAAGGGCTATCAGGAGCTCGGCAACCTCTGGGACGGCACCAAGGCCCGCTTTGTGGGCCAGTTCGGAGCCGACATCAACTTCAACATCAACAAAAACTGGGCAGTGGGCCTCGAACTCATGGCCAACGTGCTCCCCGACGGATACAACTCCAAGATCGGTGAGAACGCCGACTGGTATTTCAACGGTCTGGTTGGCGTGAAGTACACCTTCGGCGACAAGTTTACCAAGCGCACCCGCGTCATCGAGGCTCCCGCCCCCGTTGAGCGTATCATCGAGCGCATCGTGGAGGTGCCCGCCGCTCCCGTGGTGCAGCAGCCCGTAGTCGAGAAGAAGGAGGCCGTGCAGCAGCAGAAGACCCTCAAGAAGGACATCTTCTTCCGCATCTCCACCACCACCATCGTGAAGGCCGAGATGGCCAAGGTGGCTGAGGTGGCAGAGTTCATGAAGGCCAATCCCGAAACCAAGGTGGTCGTGACCGGTTATGCCGACAAGGGCACCGGCACGATGGCCATCAACCTGCGCCTCTCCATGCAGCGCGCCCAGGCCGTGGCCAACGCCCTCAAGACAAAGTATGGCATCGCCGCCGACCGCATCACCGTGAAGAGCATGGGTGAGGCCGAGGACCAGCCCTACAGCGATCCCGTGGACAACCGCGTGGCTATCTGCGTGGTGAAGTAACCCGATTTCCAAATCACACCCTATAATTCGATGGCCGTCCGGGCAATATTCCCGCGACGGCCATCGTTTTCTCACAAGATACTATCCATATTAATCAACAGTAATGAAGAAACTTCTACTTGCTTTCGCTTTTCTCATCACTCTCCTCCCGGCTATGGCCCAGCTCAACGGCAACGGCTATTACCGAGGGAAGAACTACGAGACGGAACGCTACATCTATGTCACTGACGACAAAGGCTCTGTCAGTGCCGGCAGCACGAATGCCGATGTGCTCGCCCTCCAGCTCTGGAAAAATTTCCTGAAGGCTTCGTCAGATCCCTCCACCATCCTGTATGTGGAGAAGAAAGGATCCGATTACAATATCGGGGGACAAGGTACGAGCGTGTATCAAATGATTCAAAAATATGTCTCGATAATGCAGTCCGGCACAGCCAACGGACAGCCCCTATACATGGTCTACGGCAAGGATAAGGGTGCCGTAAAGTATCTTGGCGATGCCGCCAGCGTGTATGGCGACCGGGGCGAGATGTCGACCAACGCCCAGGGAGAAAACCGCAAATGGTATATCATTCCCGTCAAGGCCGATTCCGACGAGGGATACTTCGGCGTGAAGCCCACCGTGACCGCCAAGGGTAAATACTGGCATCCGATGTTTACCGGCTTCCCCTACTCCGCCTATTCCGCCGGAGTTAAGATGTATGCCGTCACCAAGGTGGACGGTGATCTCGCCGTCATAGAGGAAATCTCCGGCACTGTGCCCTCCGGCACGGGAGTGATCGTGGAGTGTGCCAATCCCCTGGCCACTGACAACCGCATGAATGTCGGAGGAACCGCCTCTCCCGTGAGCGGCAATCAGCTCGGAGGCGTCTATTTCGACAACTCCATGAAGCTCCACTACAACCGCACTCCCTACGACAAGAACACGATGCGTCTGCTCTCTTCGGACGCCAACGGCAACCTGGTGTTCGTCACAGGCTCCATAGAGTTCCTTCCCGCCAACGAGAGCTACCTGAAGGTGCCCGCCGGGTCTCCCGCCACACTGAAGGTAGTCACCAAGGCGGAATATGAGGCCGAGGTAGCGAAGCGCCCCACTTCCGTGAGCATCACTCCCGCCACCCTTAGCCTTCTCCCGGGTGAAAACGACAACCTCACCGCGACAGTCCTTCCCGCACAGGCCGTGACCACCCTGACCTGGAGCAGCTCCAACACGGGCGTGGCCACCGTGGATGCCTCCGGAAAGGTTTCCGCCGTGGCTCCCGGCTCCGCCACGATTACCGTCACCACGGGCAACGGACTTAAATCATCCGCCAACGTGACCGTGAAGGCCGTGGCCACCGGAATCACCCTCACCCCCACCACTCTCGAGTTGCTGCCCGGAGAGACGTCGAAAATCAGCGCGACCGTCACCCCGGGCGATGCCGTGGACAAGAGCGTGCGCTGGGGCACGTCAAACCATCTCGTAGCCACTGTGTCGGAAGATGGCGTGGTGACCGCCCTCAAACCCGGCTCCGCCACAATCACGGGCATTACCGCCACCGGTATCAACGCCACCTGCCAGGTGACTGTCAAGGAAGTGGCTACCGGAATCACCATCTCCAGGAAATCCGTCACGCTGACCGAGGGTGAGTACACCTCGCTCACGGCTACCGTGACTCCCTCGAATGCCGTTGACCGCACGGTGACATGGACCACCTCCGACGCCTCCGTGGCTACGGTTGATGCCGAAGGCAACGTGACGGCCATCGCAAGAGGCACGGCTGTCGTGATGGCAACCACCGTCACCGGAATCTCCGATGACTGCACCGTAACTGTCGTTCCCCCGCTCCCCGCCGGAATCACCATCGAGCCCATGGGTCTCGAACTCATCGAGGGGGACCAGGCCTCATTCTCCGTCACGATCACCCCGGCCAATGCGGGGGGATACACCCTCACGTGGACTTCGGCCAATCCGGAAGTAGCTCAGGTGGATGAAGAGGGCAATCTCACGGCCCTTGCTCCCGGCGCTACGGTCGTAACCGTGCGCACTTCCAACAATCTGACGGCTTCCGCCTCCGTGGTTGTGGCTCGCCGCATCATCCCTGTGTCGGGTATATCGCTCAATGCGTCCGATCTCTCGCTCATAGAGGGTGACGAGGCTATCCTCATCGCCACCGTGACTCCGGCCGACGCCACTGACAAGAGCGTGGTGTGGAGCAGTTCCGATCCGGATGTGGCCGCCGTGTCCGACGGCAAAGTGACGGCCCTCGCCGCCGGCGAGGCGGTCATCACCGCCACCGCGCAGGACTTCTCCGCCTCCTGCACCGTGAATGTGGCTCCCAAGACCATTCCCGTTGTGTATCCCACGGGCGTGACCCTCTCGGAGACGGCACTCGATGTGGAGTATTCCGATACTTTCACCCTCACCGCTACCGTTGAGCCGGAGGATGTCACCGACAATAGCGTGACCTGGAGCGTATCCGACAGCAACGTCCTCGCTCCCGGCGATGAACCGGGCGAGTACAAGGCCGTAGGCGGAGGCACGGCCACCGTGACCGTGACTACCGTCAACGGACTGACAGCCTCCTGCGTGGTCAACGTTTACCGTAAGGTGGAGGAAATCGTAATCAATCCCGGTGTGATCGCCGCCTACATCGGCTCCACGGCCACCGTGACCGCCGAGGTGCTCCCGGCCGACGCCACTGACAAGACAGTGACATGGAGCGTGGCCGACAGCTCGATCGCAGCCATCACGGCCTCCGACGCTGCCGGATGCGTCATAACCATCCTTGAGGAGGGCGAGACGGAACTGACCGCCGAGTGCGCCGACGGCGTGACGGGCAAGTGCACCATCAGCGGCTTCTCGGGCATCGACGAACTGCTGCGCGATTCGCAGACGACGGATGTCTACAACGCTTCGGGGCTGCTGCTTCGCCGCGGCGCGGATGCCGATTACATCCGCTCACTCGCCCCCGGCCTTTACATCATCGCAGGCCGCAAGGTGCTGTTGTAAGCGTGGACGCGATGAATCGCGTCCCTACGACGAACCCGCAGGGACGCGATTCATCGCGTCCACATATCCAATGACATCGCGCATGTAATGTTAAAAAATATTAATTCCGACAAAAATTTTTATGTTGTATAGCATATTTTCAAATTTTATGCTTAACTTTGCATCGAGTTTTTCATGGTATTAGATTTTAAGGTTAACAGAAGATTGGTTGTCGAGATGACAATCAATTTTTTTTTGCCCTTGAACCAAGGCATTTTTGACACAAGCCAAATATACAGTCATATACAAAGGACATTAGAAGACATCGCACGCGATGTCCCAACATTTCGCATTTTTTGCACCTAAGTAAGTATTCAAATTTAAACGATATAATCAAAAGTAAGTGCTCACTTGATCTTTTATACAATCTGCGGCTTCTTTTTTGCCGCTTTCAGCTTGTCGCTCAGTCGCATAGCTCGCTATGCTCCCTCTCTCCGCACAGAAATCGTCTAAAAAACAAGCTCGCATATTGTATAAATTAAATTTGAACACTTACTTATCCCAAATTAATTTTTTGCACTTATCCCAAAAATAGAGTAACTTTGCGGGATATTTACAATATCCAAATGATGGAACAGTCAGTGACAGTCAACGGCCTCACGTTTGTGCCGTATCTTACGAGAGATGAAATCAAGAAGCAGGTGGAGCGTGTGGCTTCGGAAATCCGCCGCGACCTGGAGGGGCATGAGGCCCCGGTGTTTCTCTGCGTGCTCAACGGCGCATTCATGTTTGCCGCCGACCTCGTGAGGGAAATCGGCATCAACGACGCCAACATCAATTTCGTGAGATATTCCTCCTACGAAGGAACATCCTCCACAGGAAAGGTGAAGGAAATCATGGGTCTGCATGAGGATGTGGAGGGACGCGACATAGTGATCATCGAAGACATCGTGGACACGGGCCTCACAGCCTGCAAGATGATTGAGGACCTGAAGAAGAAGAATCCCCGCTCGGTGAAGTTCTGCACCCTCCTGCACAAGCCCGAAAGCTCGCGCACCGGTTTCAAGCCCGACTACGTGGCCTTCTCCATTCCCCCGAAATTCATTATCGGATATGGTCTTGACCTTGACGGAAAGGTGAGGAATCTCCCCGACATCTACGTCATCAAGGAGGAAGAGGCCTGACATCACAGTTGATTATAAAAGAATTTGACCATGAACCTGGTATTATTCGGCGGTCCCGGTTCCGGGAAGGGAACCCAGAGCGCAAAACTCATTGACAATTACGGTCTTTATCATATCTCCACCGGAGAGGTGCTCCGCGACCATATACGTCGGGGCACGGAACTGGGCAAGGTGGCCGATGAAATCATCTCCAAGGGACAGCTCCTTCCCGACGATCTGATGATACAGATTCTCGACGATGAGCTGGAGCGTAACGCCAAGGGGGTGAACGGCGTGATTTTCGACGGTTTTCCGCGCACCATCCCGCAAGCCATGGCTCTCGAGGAACTCCTGGCGAAGCGCGGCGAGAAGCTCGATGCCGTAATCGGCCTGGAAGTACCGGAGGAGGAGCTGACTCAGCGTCTGCTCAACCGCGGCAAGGAGACGGGGCGCGCCGACGACAACACGGACACCATCAAACGCCGCCTCGAAGTGTATCACAATCAGACCGAGCCGCTGCGCAAGCACTACGAGACCACAGGAATGTATATGCCCGTGGAGGGTGTGGGTGTGGTCGATGAGATTTTCGACCGCATAGCCGACGGTCTCCATGCCCGCACGGGCGTGCACCGCCGCAAACACTGAATATGAACCGCAAATCACTCCTCATCCCGCTTCTGACCCTGCTGGCGCTCTCCCTCCTCCCCGGATGCAAGAGCGCCAAACTCTCCGACGCCGACGCAGCGATGGCCCGGGGAGAGTATTTTGATGCCCAGAAAATATACCGTAAGATATACAACGGCCTTACGAAACGCGAGGATCGCCCTCTGAGAGGAGAGGTGGCCTTCAAACTCGGCGACTGCTACCGCAAGCTCAACATGGCCACGAGGGCAGCCGCCGCGTATCAGAACGCCGTGAGATACGAGTATCCGGACTCGATGGTGTTCTATTGGCTCGGACGCGAGCTCCAGGCCGACGGGAAGTATGCCCAGGCCGCCGACGCATACAGGACTTTTCTGGAATGGCAGCCCGGAAGCCAGCTCGCCAAGGAGGGGCTGAAGGGGTGTCGGATGGCGATAGCAGCCAAGGAGAAGCCACGCACGAGATATGTGGTGAAAAACGCCAAGCTCTTCAATTCACGCCGCGCGGACTTCGCCCCGATGCTCCTGGGCAAGGATGGAGACCAGCAGCTCTTCTTCACCACCACGACCGAGAAGGTGACGGGCGACAACAAGTCGGAAATCACCGGCATGAAGAAGGGTGACATCTGGGTGGCTAAGAAGAACGAGCGCGGCGAATGGGAGCCTCCCGAGCCGGTGGAGGGTGAACTGAACACGGATATGGACGAGGGGATAGTGTCATTCTCGCCCGACGGCCAGACGATGTACTACACCATAGCCCGCCGTGCCGAAAATGCCCACACCTCGGTGGAAATATACACCTCGCGCCGCTCGGAGGCCAACTGGAGCGCGGGTCAGAAGTATGAGATCCTCAATGACTCCGTGACGGCCACGGGACACCCCTCGGTCTCTGCGGACGGCAGATACCTCTATTTCACTTCGGATATGCCCGGAGGATACGGAGGAAAGGACATCTGGCGCATCAACCTCCAGGACCGCGTGGGCTCGCTCGAGAATCTCGGCCCGCAGATCAACACTTCGGGCGACGAGATGTTCCCCTATTCACGCACCGATTCACTGCTCTATTTCTCTTCCGACGGACACCCCGGTTTCGGAGGCCTCGACATCTTCAAGGCCACGCTCAACTCCACGGGCGACCGCTGGAGCATCGACAATATGGGGCAGCCCATCAACAGCGCGGGGGATGACTTCGGCATCACGTTTGACGGTGCGCAGGAGAGGGGGTTCTTCTCCTCCAACCGGGGAGACGGACGCGGCTACGACCATATCTACAGCTTTGAGCTCCCGGAACTGAAAATCACCATTTCCGGATGGGTGGTGGACAAGGATGACGAGCCGGTACCCGGCGCGGTGATAAGGATCGTGGGCAACGACGGCTCCAATCAGAAGGAGGTGGCCAGGGATGACGGTTCGTTCCGCTTCAACCTCGAGCGCGGCGTGAGCTACGTGATGATGGCGGGCGCCAAGGGATACCTCAATCAGAAGCAGGAGTTCACGAGCGATTCAGAAGAGGCCGATGCCGATTACGGCGTGGACTTCGTGCTGGCCTCCATATCGAAGCCCCAGGTGGTGGAGAACATTTTCTACGATTTCGACCAGGCCACTCTCCGTCCCGAGTCAAAGGAGGCCCTTGACGAACTGGCCGCCATGCTCCGCGACAATCCCCACGTGGCTCTCGAAATGAGCTCGCACACCGACCGCAAAGGGCCTCTGGAATACAACATAGCCCTCTCAGACCGCAGGGCAAAGAGCGTGGTGGATTATCTCGTGGCGGCGGGCATAAAGCCCGAGCGCCTCACGTGGGCCGGATATGGCAAGACGCGCCCCAAGACCGTTACGAAGCGAATCAACAAGGAGTATCCGCAGTTTCCCGAGGGCACGGAGCTGACCGAGGAGTTCATCATGACCCTCTCTCCTGAAGACCAGGAGGCGGCCGACCAGATCAACCGTCGCACCGAGTTTCAGGTGACGGCCATAGATTTCGACATCTTCTGAGTGGAGAGACATGAAATTCCGCACGGAATACCACCCCTCCCCCGTCGACCGCGGGGTGTTGACTCCGGAGCGTCCGATGGTGCTGATGGGGTCATGTTTTTCCGACAACATCGGCACGCGAGCCACTCAGGCGGGATGGGAGGTGTACGTCAATCCTTGCGGCACGCTCTTCAATCCCTTCTCCATAGCACGTGTCGTGAGGCTCGCCTGCACGCAGGACCGGCAGGATATGGAGCGCAGACTCTTCGAGCATGACGGCCGATGGCGATCATGGGATTTCTCCACACTATTTTCGGCCCCCGAAAGGAGGGATTGCAACGAGAGATGCTGCGAGGCGCTGGGGCGTCTGCGGGAAGGTCTGGCACGTGCGCAGGCCATAATAGTCACTTTAGGGACAGCTTGGATATACCGTCTCGCCGACGGTGAGGCTGTGGCCAACTGCCACAAGATGCCCGACAGGAATTTCATGCGCTCGCTTGGAAGCGTAGAGGAGATTACCGACGCGCTTACCCGACTTTCTGACAACGTCAGGAGATTCAATCCCGACATACGCATCATATTCACCCTCAGCCCGGTGAGGCATCTGCGCGACGGCATGGCGGGAAACAGTCTGTCGAAATCCACGCTGCGCCTCTCGATAGCGGAAATGGAGAAGCGGGGATGCCTGTATTTCCCGGCTTTCGAGATCATGACGGATGACCTGCGTGACTATCGTTTCTATGCCGATGACCTGCTGCACCCCTCGCAGGCGGGTGTGGAGTATATATGGGAGAAATTCACTGCCCAGTATCTCGATGAAGAGGGGTTCCGTCTGCTTGCCAAAAAAGAGGCCGAGGCGCGTCGCACGCGCCATCGGCCCCTACTGTAGAGGAGGCTTCCGGCCTCCTCTACTGTGCTGTTATTGAGGAGGCTGGAAGCCTCGTCTACTTATTCTTTCGCTTTGAGGTGCGGCCCGTAGGGGGAACGGGCTATCGCGTCGTAATACTCCCGGCTGTAACCCGGAAATTCCGGATAGAGGGGTATGCCATACTCATTATACATGAACTTGCCCTTGTCGTCGAGTTTCTTCATGTTGCCGTCCATAAAGCGCACGAGCAGATGCTGGGCCAGGTCACGATAGGCATCCGTGGCATTTTTGGCGATTGCGGCCCCCTCGGTGTTCACCGCCTTCTCAAGAGCCTTCATGTCACCGGCCTCGGCATACCCGACGAGAATCTCCTCCACGCCGGGTCGCGAGGTGACGTATGAGTCCTCGAGAGCGCCCTGCACCTTGCGGATGTCGGGTATCATCAGGTCATAGCGGCTGTAGGCCTGGTTGGCCACCCAGTTGTTCATCCAGAAATTGGAATCCATGGAGAATGTGTTGATGTCGCCGGGGGCGAGTTCGGCGGGAATCTCCGTCATGGAGCAGTAGAAGGGCATGTAGACTGTGGTGTTGGTGTCGTCCGTGCCGAACCAGAGCACGCCTCCCACCGCATCGGGGAGCCAGTCGCGGCTTTGGCTCACGAAGCTCCAGCCGGTCTGCTGCGTGGCTATGGCACGCTCGTTGACATATTTCTGACCGTCACTCTCGAACTCCATGGGCCTCCAGCGATAAGGCACCTTGTTGGGACCCGCGCCGGGGTCGGAGGTCATGTTGAGGGGCGTACCCTCGAAATGGTCGCGCATACCTGTCTTCATGTCTTCCAAGGAGACCTTGGTGTCAGGCACCACATAAAGGGGCATCGGCTCGTCGCTGTCGCCTATGCACCAGGAATAATACTTGTCCATCTCCGGCTTATGGCGGCGGAAATAGCTCCACACGCGAGCGTCGCAGCCACGTCTTGTGTCGGGGTCATGCTTCTCGAAGGCGTCTGCAAAGGAGAACTCGCTGTCCTTGCCGGAGAAATATCCGCGCTTGCGGGCGAACTTTATGAGGTCCGGGGAATACATGACATTCTCCTTGTCCTTGAGATTCACCTGACGGATTCGGGGCTCGTTGGCATGGCCCGAAATGGCGTCGTCCGGGATGCGTACGGCAATCCATACGGCGCCCTTCTCGGCCCCCTTGCCTATCATCTCCATGACCCACACCTCATCCTTGTCGGCTATCGAGAAGCTCTCGCCGGAGCTTGCGTATCCGTAGTCGCGCACCAGGTCGGTCATCACCTTTATGGCCTCGCGGGCCGTGCGCGAGCGCTCCAAGGCCACCTGGATGAGCGAGCCGTAGTCCATGACGGACTGCCCGGTGGTGTCCTCCAGTTCCTTGTGGCCCCCCCAGGTGCTCTCACCGATGCAAACCTGGTGCTCATTGATGTTGCCCACCACATTGTAGGTGTGGGCCACCTGCGGAATCTCTCCCAAGGGCTTGCCGGTGTCCCACTCCACTATCTTGCGCACCGCCCCCTTGGGATGGTCGGCGGCGGGAGTGTGGGTAAGCATACCGTAGAGATTATGGGAATCGGCGGCGTAAGTCACCATCACCGAACCGTCGGTCGTGGCTTTCTTTCCGGCTATGAGGTTGGTGCACGCATCCGCTGCGGCGGGGGCGAGAAGCATCGCCGCTAAAGCAGGATAGAGCATCGTCAGTTTTGTCGATTTCATTATGTCAAGTCAGTTTTATGGGATTACAGGTGCAAATTTACGTAAATTTTCTGTAATTTCGCACTCAAATCAAGAAAGTGAGGTTTTTCGGTTGTTATAATCGAAAATTCAAACTTAAATGGAAGAAAACAACAATATCATCGAGGAGCACCTCGAACCTGAAGAGGAAATGCGCACATTTGACGAACTCGGAGTGGAACCCCGTCTGCTCAAGGCGATAAATGAACTTGGTTTCGAGCACCCCATGCCCATCCAGGAGATGGTCATTCCCCACCTCATCGACAAGGAGGGGGACGTGGTGGGACTGGCCCAGACCGGCACCGGCAAGACGGCGGCATTCGGTCTTCCCGTGCTTCAGAGAATCGACACGTCGAAGGATGTGCCGCAGGCCCTCGTGATAGCCCCCACACGCGAGCTTTGCCTCCAGATCGCCGGAGACCTCGCTGATTTCGCCAAGTATATCGACGGTCTGCGGATTCTCCCCGTCTACGGAGGCTCCAGCATCGACTCCCAGATACGCTCCCTGCGCAAGGGCGTGCAGGTAATAGTGGCAACCCCGGGACGCCTGATCGACCTCATCAACCGGGGCGAGGTAAAGCTTGACGACGTGCATACGGTGATTCTCGACGAGGCCGACGAGATGCTCAACATGGGCTTCCTGGACGACATCAACGAAATACTCTCCCATGTGCCTGAGGACCGCAAGATGCTGATGTTCTCGGCCACGATGCCCAAGGAAATAGCAGGGATAGCCAAGCGGTTCATGAAGAATCCGGTAGAGTTCGTGGCCGGAAACAAGAACGAAGGCTCCAAAAATGTCAAGCACATCTACTATATGGTCAAGGCCCACGACAAATACCTTGCCTTGAAACGTATAGCCGACAATAATCCCGACATCTACGGCATCATCTTCTGCCGCACCAAGAAGGAGACCCAGGAGATAGCCGACAAGCTCATCGCCGACGGCTACAATGCGGACTGCCTGCACGGCGACCTCTCGCAGGCACAGCGAGACCTGGCGATGAAGAAATTCCGCGACCACGTGACCCAGCTGCTCGTGGCTACCGACGTGGCCGCCCGCGGCCTGGACGTGGATGACCTGACCCACGTGATAAACTACGGTCTGCCAGACGACACCGCCGTCTACACCCACCGCTCGGGACGCACCGGACGCGCCAACAAGACGGGCGTCTCCGTAGCCATCATCCACTCCCGCGAGCGTGGCAAACTGCGCGAAATCGAAAAGAAGATCGGCAAGACCTTTGAATACAAGAAGGTGCCCACTCCGGAGCATATTATTGAAAAGCAACTGTATAATCTGGCCGACCGCCTGGAGCGCGTACAGGTGGATGAGAATGAAATCAACAAGTATCTCCCCGGCGTGCGCAAAAAACTGGAATGGCTCTCGGAGGAGGATCTTCTGAAACGCGTGCTCTCGCTGGAGTTCAACCGTCTGCTTCAGTACTATCAGAACATGCCGGACATCGACCTCAACGCCTCCGGCTCCGACCGCGACGGTCGCGGGGAGCGCACGGGCAAGCGCGAGCGCCCCTCCAACCGCGAGAAGGACCGCCGCACGGCCCAGGATGGTTTCGAGCGTCTGATGGTCAACATCGGCAAGGCGCGGGGATTCTTCCCGGGAAACCTCATGGAGCTGGTAAACCGCAATGTGAATGGTCCCAAGCCCGAAATCGGCCGAATCGACCTGCTACCCGACTACACTCTCTTCGATGTGCGCAAGGAGGATGCCCATAGGGTGCTCGATGCTCTCAAACACGCCGATTTCTTCGGCGACCCGGTACGTGCGGAGATAGCGACAGACAGGGATTATGCCCTCGAGGCCCGCGACCGCGCGAAGAAGCGCACTGCTAAGGCTTCGAGAAAGGGTGAGACGGAACCCAAGAGGAAAACGCGGGCCACCGCTCCGAAAAAGGAGAGGAAGTCCGCTAAGAAGAGCGCGGGCAAGGAACCGAAATACAACGGCAATTATGACATCTTCATCAATAAAAAGAAAAAGTAAGACCCTCACCATAGCGTTGACAGGCGTGTGGATGGCCATCGCGGCCCTCTGCACGCCTGCGGCGCGTGCAAAAGGGAAAGCTCCCGTCGGGCCCGATTCTATCTCAGCCCGCGAGGCTTTCGTGAAGCTCCCCTTGGGCACGCTCGACCTGCTGCGCCGCTCCACGCGTCTGGATATGCTCGATTATTTCGATGCCGATTCCATCTGGCAGGCCCCTAACGCCATGGAGGGCTCTTCCCATCTCATCGATGTCACCCCGGACTACCTCAAGGCGAGCATCACCGACGTGAGCACTCTGACCGTACGCACCCTCCCCTCCCCTGCCGGGACAATCGTGATGACCCTTTACACCGTCGGCACTCCCGAGGAAGGCCCCGACACGGAGATACGTTTCTTCGACGCGGCGATGAATCCCCTCGAGACGCGGAAGTTCATCTCCACACCCGAGGTGAAGGATTTCCTGGATATTCCCAAGGGGGTGAACCGCAAGGAGATAGAAAGCCTCATACCATTCCCGACGGTAGAGTGGAGCGTAGCGAAGGAGTCACCCACGCTGACGGGACGCATGACCCTGGGCAACCACCTCCCTCTTGAATCGTCAGAAACGGTAAGCAAGTACCTGCGACCCGCCCTGACATGGACCTGGAACGGCAAAAAATTCTCCCATAAAATCCCAAATCTCCCATAATTCCCATAATGAATAAAAAAGTAAGAGTCCGCTTCGCCCCCTCACCCACGGGGCCTCTCCACATAGGGGGTGTACGCACCGCCCTTTTCAACTATCTCTTCGCCCGCAAGCATGGGGGCGACATGATTCTCCGCATCGAGGACACCGATTCACGCCGTTTCGTGCCGGGTGCCGAAGATTATATCAACGAGTCGCTCCGATGGCTCGGGATAGGTATTGACGAGGGTGTGCGCGAGGGTGGCCCCTACGGTCCCTACAAGCAGAGCGAACGCCGCGACATCTACCGCAAGTATGCCCGGCAGCTACTCGACGAGGGAAAGGCGTACATAGCCTTCGACACTCCCGAGGAACTGGAGGCGGCACGCGAGAAATTCCCCAATTTCCAATATGACGCCTCCACACGCGGCTCCATGCGCAATTCGCTGACGATGCCCCCCGAGGAGGTGGAGAAGCTGATAGCCGACGGCACACAGTATGTGGTGCGCTTCAAGATAGAGCCTGACCGCGAGGTGAAGGTAAACGACCTCATCCGTGGAGAGGTGGTGATCAATTCCTCCATTCTTGACGACAAGGTGCTCTACAAGAGCGCCGATGACCTCCCCACCTATCACCTGGCCAATATCGTGGATGACCATCTGATGGAGGTTTCCCATGTGATACGCGGCGAGGAGTGGCTCCCCTCGGCTCCGCTCCACGTGCTGCTCTACGAGGCTTTCGGCTGGACGGACACCATGCCGCAGTTCGTGCATCTCCCCCTGCTGCTCAAGCCGGTGGGCAACGGCAAACTCTCGAAGCGCGACGGCGACAAACTTGGCTTCCCTGTCTTCCCCCTCGAATGGCATGACCCGCAATCGGGAGAAGTGTCGTCGGGATACCGCGAGAAGGGGTATCTGCCCGAGGCTGTGGTCAATTTTCTGGCACTCCTCGGATGGAATCCGGGCGATGACAGCGAGCTGATGTCGATGGACGAGCTAATAGAGCGTTTCTCATTCGATCACTGCGCGAAATCAGGCGCAAAGTTCGACTACAAGAAGGGCATCTGGTTCAATCATGAGTATCTGATGCGTATGGACGACCATGATCTCGCCCTTCTCTTCATGCCCGTTCTCGCCGAGAGGGGGGTGACGGGATTCGACGAGGACTACGTGGCCCGCGCCGTCGGCATGGTAAAGGGACGCGCCGACCTTGTCGGCGATCTCTGGGACCAGGGAAGTTTCTTCTTCGAGGCCCCGACGGAGTTTGCCCCGAAGGATGTGAAGAAGCGTTGGAGCGCCGACACCCCCCGCATCATGGAGGAACTTATCGGTGTGCTTGAGGGTATCGATGACATGACTTCGGCCAATGCAGAGAAGATAGTGCTCGACTGGATTGCCTCCAAGGGATACCATCTCGGCAATGTGATGAACGCTTTCCGCCTCGCCGTGGTAGGTGCCTGCCGCGGGCCGCACATGTTCGACATCACGGAGCTCATGCCCAAGGAGGAGGTCATCGCGCGTATCCGCCGCGCCATCGATAAGATTGAGCCGGCTTCCTGACCTACAGAATACCGTCATGATTGAATCAGCAGTATACAACACCGCCCTCGGAGCCTACGCTCTGGGGGCGCGTCTTGCCGGAAGGTTCGGCCACGTGAAGGCGCGGCTCATGACCTCCGGCCAGAAGCAGACTCTGCCGCGCCTGAAGGCCATACGCCGCGAGGGGGAACGCTGGGTGTGGGTTCACGCCGCCTCACTCGGGGAGTTCGAACAGGGGCGCCCGTTGATAGAACGGCTCAAACGAGAGCATCCCGAACTGAAGATATGCCTCACGTTTTTCTCTCCCTCCGGCTATGAGGTGAGGGCCGACTACGCACACGCCGACGCCGTGGCCTATCTTCCTTTCGACACTCCGGGCAACGCCCGGAAGTTCGTGAAGACACTGAGACCGGAATGGGCAGTCTTCGTGAAATACGAGTTCTGGCGCAACTATCTGCGGGAACTGCGCCGCATCGGTTGCAAGACATACCTTATCAGCGCGGTGTTCCGGTCCGACCAGGCCTTTTTCAAGTCCTGGGGCAAATCATATCTTGGTTGGCTGAGGATGTTTGAACGCATTTTCGTGCAGGACGGAGCGAGCATGGATCTGCTGAAAGGGCGGGGAATAGATAATGTAGAGGTGGCGGGCGACACACGTTTCGACCGTGTGACCGACATCATGCGCGGAGTGAAGCCTATCCCGGAGCTGGAACGTTTCTGCGGCGCCAAAGGCTCGGGCGGACGTCCCCCTATGGTGCTGATGGCCGGAAGCAGCTGGCCGGAGGATGAGGATGTGTACGCCGCGTGGATCAATTCCCGCCCGGAGGTGAAGCTGGTCATCGCGCCCCACGAGTTTGACGCCGGGAGACTGGAGAAGCTACGGGAAAGATTCACGCATGGCGCGGTGCTGCTCAGCGAGGCCAAGGAGCGGCCGGAACTGCTCGACGGTGCGCAGGTGCTCGTGATAGACTGTTTCGGTCTGCTGGCGTCGGCCTACGGATATGCCGATGTAGCTTATATCGGAGGAGGATTCGGAGCGGGAATACACAACATCAACGAGGCGGCCGTCTACGGCGTGCCGGTGATGTTCGGGCCCAACAACGCGAAGTTTATCGAAGCCCGGGAGCTGAAGGCCCTGGGAGGAGGTATCGAGATCAGCAGCGCCGACAGTTTCGCGCGCCACGCCGACCGTATGCTTCATGACCTTGTGGAGCGGGAGAAGCGGGGCCGATGGGCCGGCGAATACATCGCCGACAAGCTCGGCGCCACCGACCGTATCTGGCGCTCCCTCGGTCTCTGACCGAAAAAACACTATTGGAAAATAAAATTACTCTTTGCTGAATCTTGAATTGTCGGTGTTTCTTTCGATTTTCGGGGTCCGGAAGCCTTTTCCGGAATCAAATCTGCAGGTCACGCCCACCTTTGCCTCCACATAGCTTCGCGAACAGCTGAGCCGGTCATATCCGGATGAGGAAGTCCTGATCCTGTTTTTCCTCTGCAGCATGTTTTCCACACCGGCCGACACGGACCAATGTCTGCCGAACTGTTTCTGTAACGTCGGATTGAGATTCAGAATCGGAAAAACCTTTATATTGCCGATCCTCATGCCGGAATTGTAGAAACAGTTCATCGTCAGGTTAAACCCTCCCGGTAATCGGAACGTGGTGGCGGCAACGAGCTGAAGATAGCCGGATGTCTCATACGGACCTTCCCGGGAGAGTTTTTGGGAAGTCAGCACGTATGTGAGGCTCGAATAGAGATTCCACCATTCCGTGATATTGACGGAGCCGTTGCCATGCACGAAGGCATTGCGGTCACTGCCCTCATTTTCCCACGTCAGATACAGTCTCTCGGGATAATCCGGATTTGATTTGAACATCTGTCTTATAGGACCGTCGGTCATTGAATATCCGGCTGCCACGATGAATTTGCCGGCAAGCACGAAGTCCAGGCTCAACGCATCCGTGAAACCCGGGGTAAGATTCGGGTCACCCACTGTATACGTATAGTCGGAAATCTGTCTTACAACAGGATTCAGAGAATTGAACGAGGGCCGGCGGATGTATCTGTAATATCCCAAGGCAACGGTGTAGTCCCCACCATCGCGGATACTATATGATATATTGACGTTGGGAAATACATCAAATCGTCTGCCGGTCGGCAGACCTCCTCCGGTGGCTGAATATTCGCCGCGTAGTCCTGCCTTGAATTTCCACCTGCCCGCCCGGCCGTTGGCCGTCACATACAGTCCCGCTATATTCTCATCGTATGACGTGTCGAAATCATACCATATATCCGGTATCCACGCGCCATCCTTCAGGTAACTGTGGAAAGAACGGTTTGACACATCGTTAAAGGTGTATTTGACTCCTGCGTTCAGATTCCAGTCCGGGTTGAATACCTTGCGGAAAGAAAGTTCCGTGACGTACACGTTATATCGGTTGAGATTATCAGTGTTATAAACCGAATCGACAGGACTGTAAGATAGTCTCATTATATTGTCCTCTTTCACGGATGAGGTCCGGAAAGTGTAATTTGAAATAAGTTTCAGCAGGGATCCTTTGTCATCAGTGGTATGAGACCAGTTGAACGCTATATTGAAATTATGGAAACGTTCCGTATCGGCATACGTTCCGTGCGTACTGCCGTTGGCACCGTACCCCTGCGTCTCCGTAACGGAAAGCACTGTAGTACGGGTGGTTTCAGGATTGTAATCGAACTGAATACCTATCTTATCCTTCTTGGTCGGATCATAAAATATGCCGAGCGACACGTTGCCTTGAATGGCTTTCATCTTATGCCGCGAGGTTCCGGTCATGGCAAGAGCCAACTCGCTGTTGGTCGTTTCCTCCCGGTTCAGATACCTGTCGGAAGGACTGCCGTTGGCGCTCCCGTTGAGATTCACAGTCCAACGCCCGCTATGCAGACCCAGGCTTACGAACGGATTTACCCATTGCTTGTATTTCCCCGCCGTCACATTCAGACCTGCCGAGCCGTTGAGCCCGTCTACGCGGTTGCGTTTCAGGTTTATTCTTATGATGCCTCCCGAGGAATCGGCACTATATTCCGCACCGGCCTGAGGGATGATCTCGATGGATGCGATGGATGATGACCTGATGGTCTTCAGGTATGTCATAAGCCTGTTTCCTGACATATTCACTTTCCTGTCGTCAATATAGACGGTCGTACCCCCTTGGCCGTATATGGAGAGGGCGTCCTCCGTAGCCCATACACCGGGAGCTGTCTTCAACAGTTCCTGTGCATTCTTATTTGCCGACAGAGGATCCGCGGCTACGTTAAGTACGATTCGGTCTGCCTCCCTTCTGACGAGAGGAGCCTTCACGACCACTTCCTGCAGTGTCGCCGGCAGATCGCTTTCCGCGATGGAATCGGTCACAGTTTCTTGCGCCTCTATGGCAGTCCAGGAGATAAGGAGGAGATTGAGAATTGTTAGAAATATCCGTTTCATTTGTTTCTGAGTTTTTGCTCAAGTCCGAGTCGGTAGTTTTCGATGGCATTCTCATAGTGGCTGTCAACCTGATGGGACCAGAATTCGATATCACGCGCGAAATGCTTGAGGTCATGATACCAATACGCTCTCCGTATGTTCTCGGGAACTTTCATTTTGGAGGTAGCCTTGCTCGGGGACTGGAGTATGGTGATCTGCGCCACGGGAGTATCACCGTAGTCGTATGCATCCACGATAAGAATCCTCTTCTTGCCTTTATCAAAGTGGGTGTATGTGTACATTTCACCGGGCTTTCTTTTCCAGTCCTCCACATCATCTTCATTGACCCATGTAGTGCAGCGGCTCTCCTCATTCATCCTCACGGAAATGGAGGAGGGTTTTATAGGCGGCATTTCGCCCGCAGGCCTGACGAACATCGTCATCCTCTGCGGCACATAGAAAAGAATCTCGGCACCGTCAAGTCGGGCGGTATGGAGTATATCCGCCATGAAACGGTCCATGCCGGGATACTTGGCCACGGAATCGGAGGAGGATATGATTGTCAGAGGGTCCCAGTACAGAAAGTTGCCCAAGGTCATGCGATAGGTGGTATCCTTGTCGATTATCTGACCATAATGATCGGTAATGTGCCATTCACGGTTTGCGAACACGAGCGCCCGTGGGGACGAACATCCTGCGGGAAGCAAAAGCGCGATCATAACTACGAGCGCCTGACCGAGGTATAATATCCGTTTCATATCAAGTGGGTTTTGGTTTACGCTGCAAAGTTAGCTCTCATGCCGGCACGACAGTCTTAGCGAAGCCTTCTTTAGTCTTAGTTAGTCTTAGCATACACCCCTCCTTTCGATATTTTTTGATAAATTTGCGTCATGAAACGCCTGAAAATCATAATGACCCTCTCGCTTGCCGTAGCCGCCGCAGCTGTGATAGCGGCTACGTGCAGTCTCTTCCGTCTTTATCTCAACGAAAGGGACACTATGATGGAGACCGTGAGGGAGTGCGCGGGAAATGCCGTCATGCTCGAGATGATCGGGAGGATGCAGAGCGGAGAGGATGCCGGGGAATCATTCATCAGACTGAACGCGTTCACGGAAATGGTCCAGCAGAAAGACGGACGCCCGGCCAATGCGGATACACTGAGGATTACTCTTGCAGGTCTCCTTCGTTTCGGGCTGGAATTCCAATATAACCGGCCAAATCCGGATCAGGCGGAACTCGACAGTATCTTCCGGGCCGAACTTGGACGCCACGGGCTCAAGCCCGGATTCGCCTCCATTCTCCAGCCGCAGTCGGAACCGGAGAATGACTCCCGACTGTGGTGCGTCGCATACAATCTGACTCCGGAGCCCTCTCCTGAATACATGGTCTACGTGTCGCCCATGCCGGGAAATGTACTCGCCGGAATGTGGGGTATAATCCTGCCTTTCATCTGTCTGATATTGATATTCTCTTTCCTCACCCTCTATCTCTCAAGGACAGTCAGCCGGTTGAAGACGCTCGAACAGATGAAGGATGATTTCACCCACAACATGACCCATGAGCTGAAGACTCCTGTGGCCGTGGCATATTCAGCCGCAGACTCCATGCTCAGATATTATGACCAGAGCGATGAGAAAAGGAACCGGCAATTCCTGAATATTATCATTCAGAGACTCGGGGTTCTGTCCGGCATGATCGAGAATATTCTCTCCATGAGCACTGAAAGATTCAGGACAATGAAACTCAAGACCGCACGGACAGCCATAAAGCCCGTAGTGGCGGAAGTCGCGGAGATGATAAGGCTAAAGGCCGACAAACCGGTGAATGTCACCATCGACATCCCTGATAATCTCGCGGTCGTGACCGATCCCCTGCATTTCGGAAATGTAGTGTCGAATCTTTTGGACAATGCTGTAAAATATTCCGGCGAATCAGTCGATATTACAGTGCGTGCCGACGGAGGCTCGATTTCAGTCGCCGACAACGGCATCGGAATTGCCGGGGATAACCTTCCGTATATTTTCGACAAGTTCTATCGCGTGTCATCGGGCGACAGGTATGAGACCACAGGGTACGGCCTCGGCCTGTTTTATGTAAGGCAGATTGTGGAATTGCAGGGATGGAGCATCGGGGTGACGAGCGTACCGGGAAAGGGGACGGAGTTCACGATAAAATTCTGACGTGATGAGGAATATAGATTCAGCTAAGAAGGATAAGATATTGCTTGTGGAGGATGACTCCACTCTTTCGTTCATAGTGGAGGATGCGCTGACACGCGAGGGATTCGATGTGGTATGCGCTTCAGACGGGAAAGCCGGACTGGAATCATTCAGGCAATATGGCGCCGACATTGTGGTTGCTGATGTGATGATGCCCAAGATGGACGGCTTCGAGATGGTACGGTCAATCCGTCTGATCTCCCCGGATGTACCGGTAATTTTCCTTACGGCCCGGACAGCCCTCGATGATGTCGTGAAGGGATTTGAAACAGGAGCCAATGACTACCTCCGTAAACCTTTTCAGATACTTGAGCTACTGATACGCATAAAGGCATTGTTGAAGCGTAACCCACGTAACGCGGCCGAAGATACGCGAATCACAGTCAGCGACTGTACCCTTGACTTCGCGTCCCAACGTCTTACGGTAGGGAGCGGCACGATAGTGCTGACGCACACCGAAGCCGTGATAATGGATGAACTGTTCCGTCATCCCAATGAATTGGTGGAGGCGGTGACGCTGATGCACCGGATATGGCACAACGATGATTACAACAACCTGAACCGTCTGCACGGCTTCATCCACAAGCTGCGCAAATACCTCTCGAAATCATCCGGGGTCGAACTCCTCAACGTAAGAGGCATCGGCTACAAACTGGCAGAAGTATGAACATTGTTCCGTCTATATGGATCCTTATTTGACGATTCTGTTGCGATAACAGAATTTTATAGCTAATTTTGTATGGCCGAAACATATGAAAAACATATATTTCGGCCAATATCTACAGAAATGACACAGAATCTTAAGGTTTACAGGCACCAGGCTCCGGTGGTGCTTGAATCGGGGGCTGTACTGCCACAAATCGACATTGCCTACCACACTTTCGGATCGCTGAATGAAGAGCGGTCAAACGTGATATGGGTGCTCCATGCTCTGACGGCAAACAGCGATGTGGCCGACTGGTGGCCGCATACTGTGGAGCAGGGACGCTTCCTTGATCCGGAAAAATATTTCATCGTGTGCGCCAATGTGCTCGGGTCGTGCTACGGGACAACGGGGCCGCTTTCGGTAAATCCCGCGACAGGCGAGGCATGGTATGACGATTTTCCACGTGTGACCATCCGCGATATGGTGGAGTGTCACCGTATTCTGGCGCGTCATCTCGGCATAGACCATGCATACGCCGTCATAGGAAGCTCCATGGGTGGCTACCAGGCTCTGGAATGGGTGGTGACCGCCCCTGACTTCGCCCGCAGGGCCGTGCTGATC
Source organism: uncultured Porphyromonadaceae bacterium (assembly GCA_947174995.1). GTDB lineage: Bacteria > Bacteroidota > Bacteroidia > Bacteroidales > Muribaculaceae > Lepagella. The sequence goes on along the minus strand of CAMWLC010000019.1, from coordinate 21,906 downwards.
GCCACAGGGAGCCACACGCGTCCCTGGCAGGCGGCTTTCAACGAGACGATGCGCATGGCCATCGAGGCCGATTCCACCTACGGCGAACGACATCCGGACGCCGGGGCGGCGGGAATGGGAGCCGCGCGTGCCATCGGTCTGCTGTCATACCGCGGACGATACGCCTACGACCTGACGCAGCCCGACGCTGAGCCGCGCACTGATATTTTCCCGCGACGCGTACATTCCTACCAACGCCATCAGGGAAAGAAACTTATGGACCGCTTCAACGCCTATTCCTATCATCGCCTCTGCTCGGCCGTGGACTCCCACGATGTGGGGCGCGGACGCGGAGGGCGGGAAAAGGTCCTCCGGTCGATAGACATTCCCGTACTGGTCATAGCAATTTCATCCGATCTCGTGTTTCCACCCTGCGATCACGCCGATATGGCGGATTTCATCCCTCGGGCCGATTATCACGAGATGCACTCGGAGTTCGCCCACGACGGATTCCTCATCGAGTATATGAAGCTCAATGACCTCATCACCGATTTTTTCAACAAGACTTCCTCCAAATGACTTCAAACAAGAAAAAGCTGCGTGTCGGGCTGTTCGGATTCGGCACAGTGGGGCGCGGACTCTACGACCTGCTCAAGGCCATCCCCTCGCGCCAGGTGGAGATAGCACGCGTCTGCGTGCGGGACATCTCGAAAAACCGACACGTCACCGATCTGGAATTTACCGATGATGCGGATGATATCTTCAACGACGACAGCATCAATTTCATAGTCGAACTTATCGACGACGCGGAGGCCTCATGGCACATCGTGCGCCGCGCTCTGGAGCAGCGCCTCCCGGTGGTGTCGGGCAACAAGAAAATGCTCGCACGCCATCTCCCCGAACTCATAGAGCTTCAGCAATGCACGGGCACAGCCCTGCTTTACGATGCCTCGGCCTGCGGCTCGATACCGGTGATACGCAATCTGGAGGAGTATTATGACAATGACCTGTTGATTTCGGTGAAGGGTATTCTCAACGGTTCCAGCAATTTCATATTGTCGAAAATATTCAATGAGGGTATGCCCCACGGGGACGCCCTGACCCTGGCCCGCAAGCTGGGATTCCTGGAGAGCGACCCCACGCTCGACCTCGACGGCTGGGATTCACTCTACAAGCTGGTAATACTGACCATGCACGCCTTCGGGGTCTATGTGGAGCCGGAAAGGGTGTTCACTTTCGGCATCACGTGCATGAGCGACGCCGACATCCGCTTCGCCCGCGAGAAGGACCGCCGCATAAAACTCGTGGGCCACGTGGAGAAACTCCCCGACGGACGCCTTATGATGAGCGTCATGCCCCACCTCCTCTCGCGCAACAAGTACATATACAGCGTGGAGGATGAGTTTAACGGCGTGGTGATAAAGGGTGCGTTTTATTACAAGCAGTTCATGTTCGGCCAAGGAGCCGGGGCCAAACCCACATCCTCAGCCGTCATGTCCGACATCACAGCCTGCCTGTATGACTACCGATACGAGTACAAGAAGCTTCATGGCCACAACATACCTCACTTCACAAACGACTGCACCTTGCGCATATACATGCGCTTCAGCGCGGACAGCCAGCTGGAACGCATCGGCTTCGAGGAAATCACGGAAGAATACCGCTCGCTTGACCAGCGCTACGTGGTGGGACGCGTGTCCCTGGCCAATCTCCATGCCAATATGGAGTTCATACGCTCCGAGGGGATGTTCGTGATGGCCTATCCGGAGAACTGATGTCTTTAGACCCTATATCACGAGAAATCTTGTAAGATTACTCCTGCCGGTCGCTCTCTATCAGCGCAAGGAGTGCCGGCAGGGCCTCCTCGGCGGGTATGTTCTTGGTGACGAGGGTCTTTCCCTTGTATATGCTGACCCTGCCGGGACCGGCACCGACATATCCGTAGTCGGCATCGGCCATTTCTCCCGGGCCGTTGACTATGCACCCCATCACTCCTATTTTCAATCCCTTGAGATGGGATGTGGCCTCGCGCACCTCGGCCAGGGTTTTCTGCAGGTCGAAGAGTGTGCGTCCGCAGCTCGGGCAGGCTATGTATTCGGTGCGCGTCATCCTTAGACGGGCGGCCTGGAGGATGCCCAGGGCAAGGCGATGGAGCGTCGCGGGGTCGAAATGCCGTGCCCGGATTTCAATGCCCGAGGCATATCCGTTGAGGAGCAATGCGCCGAAGTCGGCTCCGGCACGCACCTGGAGTTCCTCGATGTCATCCACGTCATCGTAACTCAGGCTGACGACTACGGGATTGCGGCCTCCGGCACCCACGAATCTGTCGATCCATGCGGCCACGGAACCGGGGATGTTGACATGGGAAGTGGTGAGCACGACTGGTTCGGTGTCGCCGTATGGCACGGGCTCATCCAGGGCGGCATCAGCATGATGCCAGCCTGAAGGCACTTCGGCCACATCATATCCCACTACGAAAGGCCATTCCTTAATGTTTGATGTCCGAACGGCTTTCAGTCTTGACTCGCCGGACGGAATCTCTTCCGGCTCCTTTACAGGGGAATGATCCTCGCGGGCCGTGATATAATCGCGCAAGCGTCGGGCAACAGGAATCTCCACTTCGGGATCTTCTGAAAGCGAGACACGGATGGTGTCGCCTATCCCCTCGGAAAGGAGGGTACCGATACCGACAGCACTCTTCACACGCCCGTCCTCACCGTCGCCGGCCTCGGTCACTCCGAGATGGAGCGGATAGGACATCCCCTCCCTCTCCATTTCCTTGACAAGCAGACGCACCGTGCGCACCATGACGGTGGTGTTGGAGGCCTTGATCGAGATGACGATATTATGGAAATTCTCCTTTTCGCAAACGCGCAGGAACTCCATGACCGATTCCACCATTCCCTCGGGGGTGTCGCCGTAGCGGCTCATTATGCGGTCCGACAGCGAACCGTGGTTGACGCCTAAACGAACACATGTGCCATGGGCCTTGCAGACTTCAAGGAAGGGGACGAGCGTACGCCTGATTTTCTCTATTTCGGCGGCATATTCCTCATCGGTGAATTCGAGTTTTACGAAAGTGCGCCCGGGATCCACGAAGTTGCCCGGATTGATGCGCACCTTGTCGGTGACTTCCGCAGCGGCAAACGCGGCTTTAGGATTGAAGTGGACGTCAGCCACCAAGGGTACGCCGCAACCCTTCTCCCGGAGCAGGGCGCGGATGGGAGCCATGTTGCGGGCCTCGCGCTCACCCTGGGTGGTGAGACGCACTATCTCTCCACCCGCTTCGGCTATACGCATGGCCTGGGCTGCGCTTCCTTCGGTGTCGAGAGTGGAGGTGTTGGTCATGGATTGCAGACGAATGGGGGCGTCGCCCCCTATGGTGACATTGCCGGCCAGGGCCTGCGAGGAGCGGCGCCGACTGTAATTATATCTCGGATTCATGGTTATTGTCTCGTTTGGAAATCAGATAAGGGTCATCAGTATGACGGAGGTGTAGCCCACGGCGTAGCCTGCGAGCACCTGCCATACAGTATGCCGCCCGAGCCACACTCGCGCTCCCCCCATAAATCCGGCCAGCAGTATCCATACCACGAGCCACGCCATCAGGCCGGGATGGGGAATGTCTTCCGAGCTTATGCGCACCAACAGTGCAACAATCCCGGCTATGCCTGCGGCGTGGGCGCTGATTTTCCAGAAGAAGTTGATCAGCAGACATACCGCCGCAGCAGCGGCACCCCCCATATAGAACATTCCGATCCATTCGGGGGCATGCTTCACAAGCATGAACCATCCGGCGCCGGCCATCGAGAGGATGGTGATGATGTAAGGCACCGCCCTCTCTTTGCGCTCGTTGAGGCCCAGGTCATGCACCACGCCTATCCTCTTGAGAAGCACCACGAGCAGCATGGGAATGGCTATCGTGATTCCGGCGATGATGAGCGACACGCTCCACTTGGTGGACGTGGCCGCATACGAAAGAAGGGAGAGTCCGAAGATGAGAAGGGTGCCGTAGAGTGGCATCAGAAGAGGTACCAGGCCCCATGACAGGATATGGGCCACGGCATCCACCGGCTTCAGACGTGTATCCGGCTCGGATCCGGGAGCCGGGGAAGGGTGCTGTTCGGGGCGGGGAGCGCTCTCAGGCTTATAGTCCGGGTCGCATGAGCTGCCCGGAGTGGAGGGATAATATGAACTAGTGTCGAGTGGCATTTGAATTATGGTTGATGTGTCCGATCCGGGGAGGAGGAATCAGACGAGTTTGAGGAAATTATGTGGTATCGGGAGCTTGAAGTGCATATCCTCGCGGGTGACGGGATGCGCGAAGCGGAGTGTGCGGGCATGGAGCGCGAGACGGTGTATGGGGCTCTGCGCGGCGCCATACTTGCGGTCTCCCGTGATGGGATGGCCCAGGTCGCGGGCATGAACACGTATCTGGTTCTTGCGCCCGGTGTCAAGGGAGAATTCCGCGAGGGTGCGTCCGCGTCCGCGCTTGAGCACGCGGTAGCGCGTGGTGGCGCGTTTGCCTTCTCCTCTCTCTCTCGTGGTGTAGACCTCAAACCGGGAGGTCTGGTCAAGGTTGCTCGATATTACTCCGGACTTCTCGGGCATCTCGCCCTCGAGGACAGCTACGTATGTGCGCTCAAGCACCATGTTGTTCCAATTGTGCTGCATGGCCTCCTTGGCCTCGTTGGTCTTCGCAAACATCATAAGGCCGGAAGTGTCGCGGTCAAGACGATGCACCACGAAAATCTTGTTAGCCGGATTCACCTCCTTGACGTATGCACGCAGCAGAGAATAGGCGGTGTCGGCTTTCTTCGGGGAATCCGTATCTACGGACAACAGGCCGTAACCCTTGTTGACCACTATTATGTCGTCGTCCTCATATACTATCTCCAGCCGCGGGTGACGGAATACGACGAAGGGCCGGGTGAAGTTGAGTTCCACCCATTCTCCCGGAGCCACCGGGGCGTCAAAGGCAGTAGTGACGGTGCCGTTTATCATAATATGGCCGTAGCGCAGATAGCGCTTCAGGTCGTTGCGCGAGGCATCCGGCAGGAGACGGCCCACGAATTGAAGTAGGGGCTCAGGGTTTTCACCCTTGTTCTGCCAGGCCGACACACGGTCGGGCTGAAAGGGTTTGCGGCGGTCATGTCTGCTTTTAATCATGCGAGTGACTATTGAGGCTGTTGAGGAAAAAAGTCTGTTCAAAAACGGCATCTCGACCGCCGGGGTGACGGGGAGATGCCGTTGCAAAATGGAGGTAGTCGGGGTGACAGGATTCGAACCTGCGACCACCTGGTCCCAAACCAGGTGCGCTACCGGACTGCGCTACGCCCCGATTGCGGTTGCAAAGATAATCATTTTTTCCATCTTATGCAAGCGCAATAGTGCGTTCCTTAAAATTTAAGGGCCGGATGGGATGCAGTCTTGCCAAAAAGTCTCGATTTTATGATGCGCGGTCTAAAATTTTCATCCTGTTTTTATGTTAATTCTATATAGACCTAAGTAAGTGTTCAAATTTAATTTATACAATATGCGAGCTTGTTTTTTAGACGATTTCTGTGCGGAGAGAGGGAGCATAGCGAGCTATGCGACTGAGCGACAAGCTGAAAGCGGCAAAAAAGAAGCCGCAGATTGTATAAAAGATCAAGTGAGCACTTACTTTTGATTATATCGTTTAAATTTGAATACTTACTTATATAGAAAAGTAGTTTCTGTAAACAGATGAAAACAAACAACCGTTTGCTGACCATAATGCTCACCGTGGCCATGACGCTTACAGCCATAGGCGTAACCCTGACGGCCACGGCCGCGTCCAAGGGGAAGGCGGAAGCGCTCTTCAAGGAAAAGACATTCACTTTCGGTGAGATTCCGGAAAAGGGGGGAAAGGTAACTCACGAGTTCGAGTTCGTAAATGCCGGAGATGCGAATCTGGTGATTGTGGACGCCACGGCCGAGTGCGGCTGCACCCGCCCCGAATACCCTGCCGCTCCGGTGGCCCCGGGGGCCAAGGGGGTGATAAAGGTGACATACAATCCCATCGGGCGTCCCGGGTCGTTTGACAAGACCGTGACAGTCAAGACCAACGGCAATCCGAGGAAAATACGTCTTAAAATCAAGGGTTACGTAAAGCCGTGAGCATCCACCTGACCCCGATTCTGCTCATCGCCTCCGCACTCTCCGCCGCATCGGGACCGGTGTGGCTGGAATCGTCATGGGAATTCGGCACCGTGGCCGAGACACAGGGACGTGTCGGAGGGAGGGTGAGGATGGTCAATACATCAGGCTCTCCTATAACCGTGGAGCGCGTGAAGTCCACCTGCGGATGCACCTCCGTGTCATGGCCCGAGACTCCGGTGCTTCCGGGAGATACCGCGGCCATTTCCTTCACATACGATCCCGCAGGTCGTCCGGGCCGTATAGACAAACGCCTGAAGGTATATATGGAAGGGTGTGACACGCCTCATGAAATAAGGCTTACGGGCATGGTGATTCCCTCCGAGGAGACACTTGCTTATTCCTACCCGGTGGACTGCGGCGACCTGCGCCTGGCCACGGACATGGTGGATGCCGGAACGTTGCATCCCGGCGTGGCCCGCCACTTGTTCGTGTATCTCTACAACAGGGGCCAAAAGCCTCTCCTCCCCTCGGGCAGAGCGGATGATCCGCGCATCAAAGTCACCGTGACTCCCGACACCCTCCCCCCGGGAGAATCAGGCACGCTTGTGATACAATGGCTCATACCGCAGGGCACTCCACAGGGAGAGACATCCGCCTCCGTAATGCTCGACGGACACAGGATATCCCTGAGCGGCCTCGTCAGGCATCCCGGAGAATAACTCTCCTTACGCAAATCATCCTTAATACAATTCAAACGATACGCTAAATCATAAATCGACCGACAACATACCATGGATACACATTCACACACTCATTCCGTGCATCCGGAAAACGATTCCCAATACAAGGGGCTTCAGGTCAACAGCGGAGTGACCTCACAGCCCAGTGTAAATCCCTACCGACGCGCAGGTCTCGCACGACGCCGCCAACTGACGGCGGCCGACTACGTGGAGGGGATACTGAAAGGGGATGTCAGCATCCTCGGACGCGCCGTGACGCTCGTGGAGAGCACCGCCGACCATCATCAGGCCCTCGCTCAGGAGGTGATCGAGAAGTGTCTGCCCTATTCGGGCCACTCACGCCGAATCGGCATCACGGGCGTGCCGGGAGCCGGAAAGTCGACATCGATCGATGTCTTCGGGCTGCACGTGATACGACAGGGACACAAACTGGCCGTGCTTGCCATAGATCCGAGCAGCGAACTTACCAAAGGCTCCATACTCGGCGACAAGACCCGTATGGAGAAACTCTCCCTCGAAAAGGATGCCTTCATCCGCCCCTCCCCCTCGGCCGGATCGCTCGGAGGAGTAGCACGCAAGACACGCGAGACCATCGTGCTCTGCGAGGCTGCGGGATATGACCGCATTTTTGTGGAGACCGTGGGAGTGGGCCAGAGCGAGACGGCTGTCCATTCGATGGTGGATTTCTTCCTCCTGATACAGCTTGCCGGCACCGGCGACGAGCTCCAGGGCATAAAGCGCGGCATCATGGAAATGGCCGACGGCATAGCGATCAACAAGTGTGACGGCGACAATGTGGAGCGGGCACGCCTGGCGGCCGCACAGTTTCGCAATGCCCTACACCTCTTTCCCCCCACACCAAGCCGGTGGAGGCCCGAGGTCGTGACATACAGCGGATATTTCGAATACGATATCGACAAGGTATGGGACATGATCGACCGCTATTTCGAATATGTCGACAAGACAGGATATTTCGAGCGCAAGCGCAACGAGCAGGCCAAATACTGGATGTTCGAGACCATCAACGAGCAGTTGCGCAATGCCTTCTACCAGACGCCTGAAGTGGACGCGCTCCTGAAACAGAAGGAGCTGCGGGTGCTCAATAACGAACAGTCGTCGTTTACCGCGGCGCGCGATGTGCTCGACTTCTACTTCGACCGCCTGAAGAGACAGTAAAAAACTGACAACGGCACGTAATAAACCGCGCCGTTGTCAGTTACTATATAAGGTTAGGTAGCCTCCGTAAGGCCGCCATTTTCTGCATGCGGCCGCGAAGACCACCTGCGGACAACTGACAACAACCTCAATGACAACTATTTCACTACACACGAAATGAAGAATATCCTCAAAGGCGGAATCGCCATCTGCATCGCCACGGCAGGTCTGATGCTCGGAGGGTGCAGCACCCCCAAGAATGTAGCTTACTTCCAGGATCTTGACCAGACGGTCGTCACCGAAGTCACCGAGCGCAAGGCCATCCGCGTGCAGCCCGAGGACAAACTCTCCATTGTAGTCACCTCCAAAGATCCCTCACTGGCGGCGATGTTCAACCTTCCCATCGTCTCGAACCGCGCCGGACAGAGCACTTCCGTCAGCGGCACAGGCACCACGCTCCGCACTTACGCCGGAAATTCCAACGATGGCGTGGCGAACTACACGGTGTCACCCGAGGGTACTATTGACTTTCCGATCCTGGGCACTCTCAAGATCGAGGGGATGACGCGTAACGAGGTCGCTGCCTTCATCAAGGGAGAGCTCATGGGACGCGACCTCATCAAGGATCCCACGGTAGTGGTGGAATTCCTCAATGTAGGCATCAGCATCATGGGCGAGGTGGTAAGCCCCGGACGCTATGACCTCAACCGCGACAACATATCCCTGCTCGACGCCCTGTCGCTGGCCGGAGACCTCACCATCCAGGGCAAGCGCGAGAACGTGCTCGTCATCCGGGAGGAGGACGGACAGATGAAGACTTACCGTCTTGATCTCACCAACGCCCACCAGATGCTCGCCAGCCCCGGCTACTACCTCAAGCAGAACGATATAATTTACGTGGAACCCAACGGAGTGCGCAAGCGCCAGACCACCGTCAACGGCAACACCGCCCTCTCGGCATCCTTCTGGGTGTCCGTAGCCTCGCTGCTGACCTCCATCGCCGTGCTCATATTCAAGTAAAGTAAACCGAATGGACAACTCTGCGTCTTACTCCACACGCGACGAAGAAAAGGGAGTCTCGATGAAGTCTTTTCTGACCCTCTGCCTGTCAAGATGGCGGTGGTTCGCCCTCTCCGTAATACTCTTTGTGGCGATCGGGATGCTAATCGTGCTCAGGAAACAGCCCGTCTACAGTCGCAGCTGCGCGGTGCTCATCACCGACCAGGATGGCGGCGGAGGCGGAGGTGTAGGCGACATTGCCGGTGCGTTTGCCTCAATGGGTCTGGTGTCTTCCGGCAGCAATGTCAACAATGAGCTTATTGCCCTCACCACTCCGGCGGTGATGTTCGAGGTGGTCAACCGACTTGACCTCACTACCGAATATTCACGCAAGACCCCCTTCTACTGGGAAACCCTCTACGGCACGAATCTCCCGCTGCTTGTCTCTCTTCCGGATTTTCCGAAAGACAAGAGCGGAATGTTTAAGATCGAGCTTGAGCCCGACGGGTCGGGACGCTTGTATGACTTCGTGAGCTATGTTGAGGGAGAAGCCTCGGAGCATGACGTGGAGTTCACTTTCGGCCCGGGGATGACGGGAGAGTTCAAATCTCCTCTCGGACGCCTAATACTTTCGCCCAATCCCGATTTCAAGGGGAAGATCACGGAGCAACAGTCGCTCAAGGTGTGGAAGTCCACTCTCCAGACCGCCGTGGAGCAGTATCTCGCGGCCATGGAGGGTGAACGCCGTGAGAAAGATGCCGAGGTGATAGACCTCACCATCGATGACGTGTCGATCCAGCGTGCCAACGACATCCTCAACACCATCGTGGCGGTCTACAACGAGAACTGGGTGGAGGACAAGAACCGTATAGCGGTGGCGACATCCTCGTTCATAGACGAGCGTCTCAAGCTCATTGAGCACGAGCTCGGAGAGGTGGACGACGACATCTCCGATTACAAGACCAAGCATCTTCTCACCGATTTGCAGGCATCCGCTTCCCTGGCCATGACCCAGGCAGCCAAGCAGAGCGATGAAATACTGGCCGTGACCAACCAGCTGGCCATGGCCACATACCTGCGGGAGTATCTCAACGACCGTCAGAACCGCTTCAACGTGATTCCGGTCAACACCGGATTCGGCAATCTGACGCTTGAGTCGCAGATAGCGCAATACAACACAATGCTCCTCTCGCGCAATACGCTTGAGGCCAATTCCTCGCCGACCAACCCCATCGTGATGGACTACGACACCCAGCTCAGCGGCATGAGGGAGGCTATCGTCAGGGCCGTCAATACGCAGATAGCGACGCTCGGAGCGACGCTCAAGAACATGCAGAAGTCACAGGGTGAATCGGAAAACCAACTCGCCTCAGCTCCCGGACAGGCCAAATACCTGCTCAGCGTGGAGCGACAGCAGAAGGTGAAGGAGTCGCTCTATCTCTATCTGCTGCAGAAGCGTGAGGAAAACGAACTGACACAGACTTTCACCGCATACAATACGCGCGTGATCCAGCCCCCATTCGGTTCGCTCACTCCCATTGCCCCCAAGAAGTCGCTGACTATTCTGGCGATGTTCCTGCTCGGACTGGCTGTGCCCGCAGTCGCGATATACATGATAGCCGCAGGGGATGATAAGGTGCGTACACGCAAGGATCTCGAGCGCGTGGCAGTGCCCTTCACCGGAGAGATACCCTACGCCGGGAAGAAAAACACCCTTCGTCGCCTCATACAGACCAAGAAGCAGCGCCAGGCAGCCATCGACAAGCCTTTCGTAATCGTGGAGGAGGGCAACCGCAATGCTGTCAACGAGGCGTTCCGCCTTATCCGCAGCAACATACAGCTGATGGTGGGCAAGGACAACCGGTGTCCGGTCATCATGCTCACATCATGCAATCCCGGCAGCGGCAAATCGTTTATCACCTTCAATCTCGGAGTCAGCTTCGCCATCAAGGGCAAGCGCACCCTCATCATAGACGGGGATCTGCGCCACGGCTCGCTTTCGATGTATGTCAATTCCCCTTCGCGCGGACTGAGCGCATATCTCAATGAGTCGACGGATGACTGGCAGGGACTGGTAAGGAATGTGCCGGGATACAAAGACCTTGACATCCTGCCCATCGGGCACCGTCCCCCGAATCCCGCCGAGCTGCTCGAGAACGGACGTCTCGCCGCCGTGATGGAGGGCCTGAAGAAGGATTATGACATAATCCTAATAGACTGCCCACCCATAGATATAGTGGTGGACACCCAGATTATCGGCCAGTATGTGGACCGCACGATATTCGTGATTCGCGCCGGTCTGCTCGACCGCAACCAGCTCGCCCAGGTGGCATCGCTCTACCAGGAGCGCAAATATCCACGCATGAGCATGATACTCAACGGTGTGGACCACGGCTCCGACCGCAGCTATTACGGCGGATATTACAGCACCGTCGACACGGGCGAAAAATAAACAATTCAACAACACATTCACTGCATCATATATGTGGCCATTTAAGAAACATGTAGACACCCTTCAGGCCTCCGGGATACTCAACGGAATGACCGACTGGCATTCCCATATACTGCCCGGCGTGGACGACGGATTCCGCGATATGGAATCCTCCCTGGAGGTGTTGCGTCTCTATGACGAGCTCGGCATCCGCAAAGTGTGGCTGACACCCCATATCATGGAGGATTATCCCAATACTACGGATTTCCTGCGCGGACGCTTCTCCGAGCTTCAGGAGAAGTGGGACGGCCACGTACAGCTGGCTCTCGCTTCGGAAAACATGCTTGACAGCCTCTTTGAGGAGAGACTCTCAAAGAATGATCTGCTGCCGATAGGCGACCGTGGCGACCATCTTCTTGTGGAGACATCCTATTTCAATCCTCCCATGGGCATGGACGACATTATAGACAATATCTTCCAGGCGGGATATTTCCCCCTGCTCGCTCACCCCGAGAGATACCGTTATATGGGAGACGACGACTACCGCAAGCTCCGCGACAAGGGGGTGAAGTTTCAGATCAACTACTGCTCCCTCGCCGGACAATACGGCGACACCGCCCGCAAACGCGCCGAATGGCTGCTGAAAAACGGCATGGCCGAAGTGACCGGCAGCGATGTTCACCGCCTTGACACTCTGTCAATGTTCATAGACAAATCACCTTCCAAAAAGGAGTTCAGCGATCGCCTCGCTCCACTGATGCAGGTACGCGACCTGGCGATGCTCTGATTCCGACATCTACACACAACAACATCATCTAAATTCTTGCAACAAGTTTATGGCTAAGCATCATATACCTACTTTTCTGTTAACCCTCACGGCACTCTGCTCCATGACCGCCGCACCCGCATTCGCCGAGCAGGTGTCAACGATACCGGGCACCTGGCGGATGCATCCGAGTTTCGACTCTACGTCTGACTTCGATACGTATGTCAACCATGTGGAAAAAGTGATGGACGGCCCACGCTTCGTCTTCATCTGGGCCAACGCCGCTCCCTACTACAAGGGGAGCGAGCCTTTCAGCCGTCCCTGCGCCACGATGTGGTATATCGACAAGCATGGGATGGATGAGAACGGGGGTGATTTCGAGGTGCGCCACATCTCCGAGATGTTTCCCACATACGCCATGGACATCCAGTATGCCGACTACAATCCCCACACCGGGTGTCTGGTGATTTTCTACACCGACGGCACAACGGAGATTCTTCACGAAGACGGACGTCTCGTGAAGGGAAGCGGCATTTCCATGCTTCCCATTACACCCGGAGCCGCAACGAAAATAAGCCACTTCACCTTTGACGAGGAGCGAGGCATGATCTACGGTGCAGCCGGGAACTATGCCTTTGCTCTCGACACCGAAACCGGTGAGATCACCGATATCCTTCCCTCGGATCTGTCGCTGATTTCCGTTGCCCGCGTCGGCGACCGCTGGGTGGTGTGCGATGAGGAAAAAGTCTTCATGGCCGAGGATGCACCCTCCCTTCCTCACTCCATGCAGGCGTTTCATGAACTTGAGGTGAACGGGGCAGCCCTCCCGGGAGCTATCATAGGTACCGGAGGGTATCAGCCGTGGGACAAATACAGAGAAAATCATCTTCCGATGCCCTGGCGTCTTCTCCCGGTCAATGAGAGGATGTTCCTCTATGTCATGAAGAATCGTATCCCCTCCAATAAAACCGGCATAACTACATCCACCTCCGAACTCAACTACTACGTCATTTCAGTAGCGCTTCTCGACAACGGCACATGGCAGCCCAATGCACTGAGCACGGACATTGTGGTAGCATCCGGAGCGGTATCGCAATATCCCAACCATCCTACGGATCAAATGATCCATATAGTTAATACCGGATACGCTGTGTCGTGCAATACCTCCACCATAAAGTATAATATGAGCGAACCATATCGCCGCTATTATAACTACGAAAATGGGACATGGACTATAAATCCAAAAAACCAGGTAAGGTACATTCCCTCCAGCAATCCCGGCAGCGGGTATGTGAGAAAGGAGAATTATGATTGGCAACGGCGCACATGCTCTTATGACCATACACGCTTCTGGATGTATTTCCCTATGAAAGGAATGTACTACCGTAATCATTTGGGATCTAACCGATGGGATGAGCAGGTGACACCGGTGCTTCCGGATGCCCCCGTGACATTCTACGCAGATGACTTCCTGTCTCATCCCGAGGAGGGTATGCTTATCCGCAACCTCAGCCGCTCCATGTCGAATTCCAGCTCCAGATTCGTCGGAGACCAGTTGAGCTGCTGGAAAGATGGCAAGTGGACCCGCAAGGGTATCGGATTCCTGAATCCGGAACTGGCAGGCCTGAATGTCAACACCTCATCCTCCGGACGTATCGATAATCCCGCGGGCATCGTCATGGATCCGCTTAATCACGACTGGATATATTCCGGAGGATATAGCAGCGGCATGACCCGCATGAATCTGAATGATCCCGACGATATGCTGACACTCGCGCGTGAAAACCATACGCTCAAGACTCTCGCGGGCGTCGTGAAGGCTTTCCCTTCACAATTCATGTCATACGTCAGCAAACCGGCATTTGACAACAACAACGTACTCTGGACCTCATTCTTCAACTTTGCCGCCGGCCGTTACGATAATGAGGCGGAGCTCTATTACTGGCTTCCGGAAGACCGTATGGCTGTACGCACTGCCGAGGACTATGCCGCGCATCCGATGCGAAAGCTCGTCGTAAAGAATGTCAAAGGTATGCATACCAGCAATGTGGTGCCTCTTACATATCCGGGCAATGATACCAAACTTGTCTATATTTTAGGCAATGAAAACACCGTGCATATCATCGACCACAAGGGGACGCTCGAAGACACCTCCGACGACGAGCTCCACACTATCGACACCTATAAGGATGATGCCGGCGGCCACATAGAGATAGCATACAACTATGTGCCGGTGGAGGATCCCGTTGACGGACGCGTGTGGATAGCATGTGAGCGCGGCCTGCTGTGGTTTGACCCTGCAATCGTGCACGGCGAGACCGATGTTCTTTGTCAGGTAAATCTGGCAGCTGACCCGGTAGCGGCCTCGGAAGGCACCATCGACTTTTACAATATGTCCGTGCGCCAGATTTCCTTTGACCCCATGGGTCGCAAATGGATTTCAACAGGGCACGACGGCGTATATGTACTCTCTGCTGATTCCAAGTCAATGCTCGCACACTTCACAGCCGACAATTCCGGTCTCCCCTCCAACACCATATTCGGAGCCGGATGGGATAATGCCTCGAACTCAATGTTCATATCCACAGCCAAGGGCATAATGCAGTTCACCCCCTCGGAGATGATAGGAGAGGCAGCGGCCGAGACTGTCCACGCGTTCCCCAACAGAATCCTTCCCGGATTCAAGGGCCATGTCGACATCACGGGAGTGGCGGACGGTATGTGCCTTGACGTGGTGGATGCCTCGGGCACTCCTGTCACAACCCTTGAGGCTGCCGCAGGAGGCCGCACGCAATGGCACGTGGCATCCTCTGCCGCCAGGGAGGGCATCTACTGGATCACGGACTCCAAGGGCAACCGCCTGGAGAAAATTACGATCATGAAGTGACATTCAATTTGGGAATGACCTTCTGCAATAGAATCGCTTGATGAGTGAAAACGCCACATTCGACAAATCACGTCGGCCGGAGGGTGACAACCTTCCGGCCGATGCTGCATCCGTCCCCGGACGCCTGAAAGGCCGCGATGTGCCGCAAACCTCGTGGAAAGGAATCCGCAAGGACTTCAGACGAAACTGGCTGTTTCTGCTCATTCTTTTCGCCGGATTCATCTATGACATCGCCGGAAGCTACACGATGTATATTTGGCTTCTGCTGCTCCCCTTCCTGCTCTTCGCGGGAATGTTCCGGATTTCAAAGATTTCACTTGCCATGCTCGTGTTCAGCATCTCATACATGCTGACCACACAATGGTTCAAGTACCTTCCGATGACATTCGGCAACGGACTGGTGCTCGTAATGTGTCCCCTGATCATATACTACTCCGGACTATATATATGCGACCGATGCAAGGACCGCAGCTCGGTGATGTGGATTCTCCTGACGTGCATCATCTGTTACGCCGCGTGGCCTGTGGTCACCAACATCGCTGACTTCATCGAGACGGGAGAGATAGTGAATCTCGCGCGAGGTTTCGACCTCGACAAGAAGAATGTGCTCGCCACTCACCAGAACATGATGATGTCCATGGCGATAGGAGGCATGGGAGCGGTATTCCTGAAGACGCGGACACGCATGGAAAGCCGCTTCAAATGGATTGCGGTGACAGTGTCGGTGCTGGCGCTCTTCTCCGCCCTGCATATCCTCAACCGCACGGCAATCGTACTGGCAGCCGTGTCATGTCTCTGCGGCATAGTGCATGGGGGAGGCGGAATCAAACGCATGATATATCTCACCCTCATCGTAGCGGCCGTGGGCGCTATTTTTTACTTGGCCATAATGCAGACGGAATTCGGCGACCTCATCGAGGGATTTAATTCACGTGAGCAATTGTCCGGATACACGGCAAACTCAGCCGGCGGACGCACCGTAAGATGGATGCGCGGCATCCAGGAGGTAATCACCCATCCGTTCGGTTCCGAAGGAATCAAGGTGGGATTCATGAAGACTTTCGCGCACAATCTGTGGCTTGACATAGGATTGCGCGGCGGATGGTTGCCTATGGCTACGATGTTCCTGATGACGATATGGTGGTTCCAGTCATTCATACGCTTTCTCAAGCGTCCCGGTATACCCACGTTTGCCTCAGGATACATACTGGCCGTGATGGTGACGTTATGGCTCCAGATGGCCGTGGAGCCGGTGGTGGAGGGTCAGTTGCCCCTGCTCATGATGATGTGTCTAAACTGGGCCTTCCTCAAAAGATACTATGATCTTGTACCCGACAGCGATGGAAACGGCCCCTTGCGGAAAAAATAACACTCCCGGAAAAGAGAGGCGCTATTATCCCAACATGGACATCATGAGATACGTGATGACCATTGCCGTGATAACAGTGCATTTCAACTATCTCACGGGATATGACCTGCCATATATCCTGGGGCATCATGCCGTGGGGGGATTCTTCGCCATAGCGGGGTATCTGATATATCCCAACTATATAAAGAAAGGGAGCTTCATGAAATATATAGCCCACCGTGCCCGCAGGATTCTCCCCTCCTACTTTGCGGTGGTGCTGTTTTGCGCCATAGGATTCGCTTGCATATCCTCGCTGGGGGCCGGTGAATATTTCCTGTCGTCGGGATTTTGGAAATATCTGTGTGCCAATCTTACTTTTCTCAACTGGCTCCACCCCGTGTTGCCGGGAGTCTTCGACACTCCCCAATTCGTCACGGACACTGTGAACGGCGCTCTTTGGACCATGAAGGTGGACTGGCTGCTGTGTTTCTTCATGCCGGTATTCATCTGGATAACGGTCACACGCAAATGGTGTACGCCGCAGCAGGGAGCCGTGCTTTTCATATTATTCTCTATTGCCTATTCATTCGCCATGAGCTATCTGGTGAGGATATCAGGGGGGAATGGGTTATACGCCATGCTTGAGCGCCAGGTCTTCGGACAGGCATACTTTTTCTTCTTTGGAATGTTGGTGTATTTCATGCGGGATTTCTTCACACGCCACACTCCGGAGATGCTCGTGACGGGAATATCGATATATCTTGTGTCGGGAGCTTTCGGTCCTGCGCTGTATATGCTGTTCAATCCTGCCGGAATGACGATGATACTGCTCTCTCTGTCCCTCATGAAACCCACAGTTTCCTGGCTGCACCACCGCAACAACATCGCATACGAGATGTATCTGTCACACTTTCCGGTCATACAGCTGTGCGTGTATACGGGCGTATGCAGCAACGGCCCCTGGGTAGCAGGGGCCGTTGTGCTGACCGCGACAGTCACGGTCGCATGGCTCATTCATCATCTTGCGCTACGTATCAATTCCTCATATAGGGCCATACACTGATCGGCCATCTCATCCACGGAGAATTCCAGTGACCTTGCCAGGCATGATTCCGACTTCTCACGGTAGAACGAAGAGTCGTTAAGGAGGTGATTGATGAGAGCTGCCAGGCGCGTCTCGTCATGGGGTGTGTAAAGAAGCTGCGGATCTCCGATAATTTCCGCCACACCGGGTATATCCGAACCCACGACAGGCTTTCCCTGTCCCATGAACTGCAATGCCGCGAGGGCGAACACCTCGCTGTGGGATGATTGCACGCCTATGGTCGAGCCGGCTATGAGAGAGGGCACATCGTCCCGCATGCCGAGAAACCTCACACGGTCGGCCACACCCAGACTTCGGGCATATGCACGGTGAGCGTCAAGTTCCGGACCCTCGCCTATAAAAGCGACAAATACCTTAGGATCCGTTACCAGCGGAAGAGCACGGAGCAGAGTCATCTGGTCTTTGGTCTTGTCAAATCCGGACACCATCGTTATGACACGGTGCTCGGTGCCGAAACCGGGAGCCCGGCGCACATTGGCAAGTCTGTCGAGATTTATGCCGTCGCGTATGACGCGCAGCTTCCTGCGTGTACCCCTGTCATCTCCAAGCCAGTTCTCCAGCTGTCGCCCTATCGCTTCCCCGGGCACGGTGATGGCGGCATACTTGCTGAGCGCCCACTTGCCCATGAGCCTGTGGAGCATACTGTCGGAATTACGCGCATGGACCGTATACACCAGGGGGGTACGCAAATCGTATGAGGCCACGGGAGCCTGATACAAGGCGGGGGAAAGATGGATATGCGCAATATCCGCCCGGGCTATCTCCTGATGCAAGCCGGAAATGATACCCGGAGAATATTTGTTGCGGCATCCCATGCTCAGCAGCGGTATTTGCTGCTGCATGAGATTTCCCTCGTAGCGTGAGCGTGTCTCGTCATACACCAGGAGCCTGACATCCGCCCCGCGCTCCTTGAGCGCCGGAAGGAGGTCCGAGAGTATCATCTGCGGTCCGCCGATATGCATGGACGGTATTACATGGAGCACCTTCATCCTGACAGCGATGAATCGCGGGAGCGGTCACAACGACCACTCCACACCGTTTTTGGTATCCTTGACATTGAATCCCAGGGCGGCCAGACGATCGCGAATCAGATCCGACGTGGCCCAGTCCTTGCGCCCCTTGGCCTCGGCCCTGACCTCCATGAGAAGATC
The DNA here is from genome assembly GCA_947174995.1 of uncultured Porphyromonadaceae bacterium. Classification (GTDB taxonomy): domain Bacteria; phylum Bacteroidota; class Bacteroidia; order Bacteroidales; family Muribaculaceae; genus Lepagella. The sequence goes on along the minus strand of CAMWLC010000019.1, from coordinate 3,222 downwards.
CACAGCACCGGCGTAGGCCTTGGTATCGGCGGAAGAACTGTCGGCCCCCTCTCCGGCCCGGATGCCGAGTAATTCTACCAGGAAGGTATCGAAGAGCGATTTGAGCGAACCGATCTGCTGCGCCGAAAGATGGATAAGTCCGTCCGAGGCCTGGTTGATGTAGCGGCAGGCATCGAAAAGCGTGGCTATGACCATCGGGGTGTTGAGATCGTCGTCCATCGCCTCGTAACATTGCGTGGCGAAATCCGGAAGCGTCACGTCAGACTTCTCCGATGCAGAGAGCTTCTGCAGACGGGCATACCCTTCAAGCATCTTGTTGAGCGCCTTCTCAGCGGCCTGCAGGGCCTCGTTGGAGAAATCCACGGTGGAGCGGTATTGCGCCTGGAGTATGAAGAATCTTATCACCATCGGTGAATAGGGCTGCGTCAGCAGAGGATGCGAGCCGTCATAAAACTGCTCAAGGGTGATGAAATTGTTGTATGACTTGCCCATCTTTTTGCCGTTGATGGTAATCATGTTGTTGTGCATCCACGTCTTTACGGCCGGATGTCCCTGCGCGGCCACACTCTGGGCTATCTCACATTCGTGATGAGGGAAAAGGAGGTCCATTCCTCCGCCGTGGATGTCGAATTCCTCGCCGAGATACTTGCGCCCCATAGCCGAACACTCGAGATGCCATCCCGGAAAACCCTCGCTCCACGGAGAGGGCCAGTGCATGATATGCTCGGGCGACGCCTTCTTCCAGAGAGCGAAATCCAGGGGATTACGCTTCTCTTGCTGTCCATCTAATTCGCGAGTAGTGGAAAGAAGGTCTTCGATATTGCGCCCGGAGAGCACGCCATAGTGGTGGTCACGGTTGTATTTTTCCACATCGAAATACACCGAGCCTTCACTCTCGTAGGCATATCCGGCCTCGAGTATCTGCTTTATGTATTCGATCTGCTCTATGATGTGGCCCGATGCGTGGGGCTCGATGCTGGGCGAGAGCACATTCAAGGCCTCCATGTCGCGGTGATAGCGGTTGAGATAGTGCTGCACCACCTCCATAGGTTCCAGCTGTTCGAGCCGTGCCTTCTTGGCTACCTTGTCCTCGCCGGAATCGGCGTCGTGCTCGAGATGACCCACATCGGTGATGTTACGCACATATCTCACCTTGAGTCCCTTGTGGCGAAGATAGCGGAAAAGAGTGTCGAATGTGATGGCGGGACGGGCATGTCCCAGATGCGCGTCGCCGTATACGGTGGGACCACACACATACATCCCCGCATATCCTTCATGCAGGGGTTTGAAGGGTTCCTTACGGCGCGTGAGAGAATTGTAGAGTGTAAGTGCCATTGACGCTGATATGGATAAAGCAAGTGCACGGTCGCGGAGGCCGTGCACTTGCTTAAGTGGGGTTTAGTTGTTGCTTACGTTACGGGGAGTGCGCGGCTGGATTTCGCCGAACTGGGCCTCGAACTTCTTCACATTGTCGGTGAGGGCAAACATGAGCTGCTTGGCGTTCTCAGGGCTCATCACGATGCGGCTTACCACGGGTGCCTGGGGCATGCCGGGAGCGTGGAAGATGAAGTCGATGAGGAACTCCGTCGGGCCGTGGCCGATCATTGCGAGGTTGCTGTACTTGCCGTCGGCGATTTCGGGACGGAGCTGAATCTGAAGCTGGTTCTGATTCTTGTTGTCGTTCTGCTGTGCCATTGTTCTTTTATGGGTTTTATTGTTAATGGTCTGTCGGAGTTTCTGCAAATCCCGGGCCATAGTTTCTGACCTTTGTACGGGAAAGCGGAAAACAGATGCGAAGATAGCGATTTTTTTTCAATTTGCCAAAATATTTGCAACTTTCCTCCCCGCCCCGCGTTATTTCTAAAGACAAGTACAGATTTAATCACGTACACAACAGTTATCATGGTAGATTATAAATCCCTTGGTCTGGTCAACACCAAAGAGATGTTTGCCAAGGCCGTTCATGGCGGTTATGCCATTCCCGCGTTCAACTTCAACAACATGGAGCAGCTCCAAGCCATCATCAAGGCCGCTGCCGACACCAAATCCCCTGTGATCCTCCAGGTGTCGAAGGGCGCGCGTGCATACGCCAACCCCATCCTGCTCCGCTACATGGCCCAGGGTGCCGTAGAGTATGCCAAGTCTCTCGGCTGGGAACACCCCCAGATCGTGCTTCACCTTGACCACGGCGACACTTTCGAGACCTGCAAGGACTGCATTGACAACGGCTTCTCCTCCGTGATGATCGACGGTAGCCACCTCCCCTTCGAGGAGAACGTGGCCCTCACCAAGAAAGTGGCCGACTACGCCCACCAGTTCAATGTTACCGTCGAGGGTGAGCTCGGCGTGCTTGCCGGAGTGGAGGACGAGGTTTCATCCGACCACCACACCTACACCGACCCCAACGAGGTGCTCGAGTTCGTAGCCCGTACAGCCGTCGACAGCCTTGCTATCTCCATCGGCACATCCCACGGCGCCTACAAATTCACTCCCGAGCAGTGCACCCGCGACCCGAAGACCGGACTTCTCGTGCCGCCCCCCCTGGCATTCGACGTGCTTGAGGAGGTGGAGAAGAAACTCCCCGACTTCCCCATCGTGCTCCACGGCTCCTCTTCCGTTCCCCAGGAGTATGTGAAGATCATCGACGAATACGGCGGCAAGCTGCCTGACGCCATCGGTATCCCCGAGGAGGAGCTCCGCAAGGCTGCCAAGATGGACGTCTGCAAGATCAACATCGACTCCGACTCCCGTCTGGCCATGACCGCAGCCGTGCGCAAGGTCTTCCACGACAAGCCGGGCGAATTCGACCCCCGCAAATACCTCGGTCCGGCCCGCGACGAGATGGAGAAGCTCTACAAGCACAAAATCATCAACGTGCTTGGCTCCGACGGAAAGGCCGAGTGATCAGTTTCACAAGATTATAGAATCATATCATCAGAGTGATATAGAATCATTAGAGAGGCGTGACGGTGTCAGACCGTCACGCCTCTTGCGCTTGCGCTCCCTTCAAATCCGGATCTGCCGATATTTCCGGAGAAGCAATTGCCGGCATCACAGCCGACAGTCAATTGCCGGAAGGACCGTCTGAAAGCAATTGCCGGAATCACTATCTAAAGCAATTGCTTCGCAATTGAACAGAACGGCTTCGCGACAAACCCTCAGCTCCTCCCATTATCAAGAGCATACACGCCGAAGTGGAGCCCGGCAGCCGCGGAAGGACTT